>JAFQOC010000631.1 GCA_017420845.1 Clostridia bacterium | reverse complement strand
CCAAAAATCCATTTGCTCACAGCGATTTTCTTGCACCTACCGGTGCGCGCCGAGGCGCTCAAGGCCGCCCTCGGCACTGCCGGCCGTCCGTTTTAGGTTCTGGGGGCAAAGCCCCCAGAACCCCCCGCATAGCTGCAACCCAAACAAACCGATAAACCCAAATTTGAAGGACAACCGAACAGTACCTTATTTTGTTTTTCGACTTTCTGATACACGCGCATCATTTCGCTCTAATCCCATTCTTCTGAAAGAAAGGAGACTACACTATGATCCTGACCAAGCCCTACAATCGAGAACGTGCCGTTACCTATGCCGAAACCTGGGCGTTGGGTCGAAATCCTCTGTTTCTCAATTTCGCAGGCCGAGGGGGGGACTGCACCAATTTCACCTCTCAATGCCTGCTGGCGGGGAGCTGCACCATGGATTTCACTCCCGATTTCGGTTGGTACTACCGTACCCCCGACGACCGTGCTCCCGCATGGACATCCGTGGCTTTTTTCTATGATTTTATCACCGAGCAGCCTCTTTTCGCGGCTGAAAACGCGGGAATCGGGCCTTTTGGTCGGGAGGTGAGGGCCAGGGAGATCGAGATCGGTGATTACATTCAACTGGCCGACGACGAGGGGGACTACTACCACACCCTCATTATCACAGGCTTTGAACCCAACGATATTCTGATTTGCGCTCACACGGACGACGCGCTCAACCGACGTCTCTCTACGTATAATTTTGCATCCCTTCGCTTCATTCATATTGATGGAGTCCGCATCGAGGTTCCCGACGATATTTGCTACGAGCCTCTTTTGGAGGGCATTTCCATTGATGTAAACGAATGATTTTGCTTTAGAACAGGCTTTCCGCTCAGAAAGACCTGTTCTATTCATTTCTTTCCAACCATATAGTGAGGTGTAGCAATCAAGATCGTCTGTCCATGGGACGTAGGCTCGTTTCCTATTCCCGTGAGATCAGAGGCCCGGGGAAAGGAGGGATGGGCATAAAGACCGTATTTTCAACATCTCGCACCCCGTTACCTTCCCCGCAAGAGGATCTTTCCGCATCCGTGAGTATGGTAGGGGTTTCCCATCATCTGCCCGTGAGCGGTATTCCTGCGGGGCTTCTGCCCGAAGGATTGGAAGCCAAGCTTTTGGAGTCTCTTCGGGGACAGCATGGGATGGTGGAGGAGATCCGCCTCCGCGCCGACAGACAGGCCTCCCTGACGGTAGACGGACGGAACGTCATGTGCGGCGTTTCCCTCACCTCGTCCGCTCTTTCGGCCATCCTGACATCCATGTGCGGGGGTTCTCTCTATGCCTACAGTCAAACCATTCATCAAGGTTTTGTTTCACTTCCGGGGGGGATTCGCGTAGGGGTGGTGGGCCGCGCGGTGTGTGAGGAGGGTCAGGTGATCGGAGTCTGCGAGATTTCCGGACTTTGCATCCGCCTGCCCCATCGCCACGGGACAGTAGGACGGGAGATTTGCCGATTGTTCCGCCGCCTCAACGGTGAGAGGACGGCTCCGCGGGGAATTCTGCTCTACGCCCCTCCCGGAGAGGGGAAGACCACTCTTTTGCGGGGGATTATCGCAGGTCTCGCGGGGAAGGACGGGGATATCCCTCTGCGTACGGTGGTGGTAGACACAAGGGGAGAATTGGGCTTTGAAACCGACGGGGAGGGACTTTGTCTGGACATTCTTAGGGGTTATCCTCGGGGACGGGGGATCGAGATTGCCACAAGGACTCTTTCAGCGCAGGTGATTATCTGCGACGAGATTGGGGACACGGACGAAGCGTTGACTCTGATCTCATCCCATCACGGAGGGGTTCCGCTCATAGCCTCTGCTCATGCGGGGACTCCGGAGGAACTGCTTCGCCGTACGGGGATCCGCCTTCTGCACGAGGCTCATCTTTTTGGGGCTTACGTGGGTATCCGTCGGGACGGTCGGGGAGGTTTTTCGTACCGCGTTATTCCTCGGGATGAGGCCGACCGAGTGGCTCTGCAGACCGATGGAGAAAGTCTTTCTTTGCCCGTGGGAGGTGGACAGTGATCCTGAAAATAATTGGGAGCGGGATCCTGCTTCTGGCAGGAGGCTATATCTCCTTGGCCATTGCCGCGTTTGAACGGCGGCGGCTGTGGGTATTGGACGGGTACATTTCCCTTATATACTATATCAAGGGGCAGATCGATTGCTACGCTTTGCCTATGACAGATATTCTGGCGCAGGCGGATCCCGTGGTTCTGGCCGCCTGTCTGGGGGTGGACACAGGGGAGCCTCTCCCGCCGTTGAGCTTCGAGGAGCCGGCCAACCTGACAACCATGATTCAAAAAAGCCGTCTTTACCTTCGCCCCGAATCCGAACGTCTCCTCACCACTATGACGGGGGAGCTGGGGACTACCTACCGTGCCGAGCAGGTCCGCCGTTGTGAATACTATTTGTCTGCCCTCACCGAGGAGCGGCGCAAGCTTTACGACACCCTTCCCACTCGTTTGCGTACCGTCTGCACGCTTTGCCTGTGTTGTGCCGTTGGGACGGCGGTGTTGCTTTGGTGAATAGGGATACATAGATACGGGATACGAGATACGAGATACAAGATATTGAGCAATTGCCGTATGGAATATCCTGCGTTTTGCATTTCAGTTGTTTTAGGGTGTGTTTTCAAATTGCAGTTTATCGTTCCGATAAACTGCAATAGTGAAATACGCTTCGCGTGTGAAATGCCTGCGGCGTGAAATACGCTTCGCGTGTGAAATCCTCCCTTCGGTCGGGTGTCGGAAGAAACCCTACGGGTTTCAAT
>JAFQOC010000630.1 GCA_017420845.1 Clostridia bacterium | reverse complement strand
TCAATCAGTTGGATCAGGGTCATAAATGCGTAGTGTACGCCGCGTTCGGTCTGTGCCTCGATCGTGATGCCCTCTTGGGTGATATGCAGGATATAGCTCTCATCGGCACCGTAGGCAAGCTCGGTCAATTCCCGCAGGGTTACTGTCAAGGGCAGACCGTCCTCGGCTACCGTGATACCGTGATCGGCAAGCATGGTGACATACTCGGCGGCGGCCTCGTTGGGCTTGACCGTACGGGTTACAACATAGCCTTCTTCATAAGTGATTTCCGTAGGAGTCGGATAAACATCCGCCATGACCACACCGGCGGGGCTTGTATCCTCGGGCTGTGTGTCGGGGTCGGTATCGGGGTCGGTATCGGTAACGGTTGACTCATCGGTGGGCTCGGCCGTCGTCCCGCCTTCCTCGGTGGGCGCGGCGGTATCGACGGGGACGTCGGTATCGGTGGAGGCATCGGTATCCTGCCCCGTACCGGTCCGGCAGGCCGTCAGAAGAAGGGTAACAAACAGAAACAGCAAAAATACGGGTATGAAACGCTTCATAAGTAAGCTCCTCACATCACAAGTGTATCTTTTAGAGCGCCTGTAAGAACGCCGCCAGCCGCTCGCCTACCTTGCGGGCTCCCTCGTCGTTGGGATGGAGTCCGTCGGGCATATACAGGGGAAGATGGGCGGGAATGCGGGGGCAAATGCCCGAGGTACGGTAGAGATCCAGCACGGGGATGGAGTAGTGCCCCGCCACGCGGATAATGATGTCCACATAATCGATGAGGGGTTTGCCCGTGTGGGGGGAGGGATTCTGATCGTAGGAGGTCTGCAGAGGTGTCATGACCACGATGGGCGTGGCAGGGTACTTCTTCACCAGCTCGGAGAACAGGTAGTGGCAGGCACCCACAAAGGTATCGGGGGTGGTGTCTCCCCACGCGCCGAAGGGCGCGTCACCGTGGCCGTAGTCGTTGGTGCCTCCGAAGACCACCACCAGATCGGCGTCATCAGCCATGGTCTTGAAACGCTCGGTAAAAGGCCATGGAAAGTTGTCTGCACCGTACTGACGGGCAAAGCGGGTGCCGCTGACGCCGTAGTTGCGCACCTCGGCAGCCCCCACCAGCCGTCCCATGACGTTCTGGTACGCGTTCTCAACAGAGGAAACGCCCACACCTTCGGTAATGCTGTCACCCAGGACGTTGATAATTTTTCCTTCGAGATTCATATGGTTACTCCTTTTTGTTTTTTCTGTACCAAATTTGGGTTCATCCCCCCAAAAAATACTCAAACAATCCCATCAGGACGGGAAAGACGAGGGGGAGGGCAGTAAGGATCAGATCAAAGAAAGTAGAATAATGCTGCAGATAGGTCCCGTCCTCACGAACGTCAAATCTCCTGCTTCCCACGTTCTTGATCCTTTGCCAGCCCCAAAAAAGGAACGGATGCCCGAACAGGCGGCGGTTGCGGTTGACGCAGGCGAACAGAATGATGGACGACAGGTACAGGGCGGTGACCGTTGCCAGCAAAAGGTCGGGCAGAGCCAGCGTCTCGATCCAACCGAATGGGATGTGGAGGACGGTGAAGGTTCCCGCAACAACGGGGTAGAGCCGCAGAAGGACACCGTACTTCCCCAGTCCGTAGGCCTTTTCCAGTTCGGTGTAGAACCAGAAATTCAAAGCTCCCTTCTGCCTCTGGCGAATGTCCCGCTTGCGAATCTTGCGGTGGCGGAGATCGTTGAAGGCCTCATCCCGAAAAGCGGGGTAGGCAAGGGCAACGACGACGCAGAAGAGGATCCCCACAAGGTAGCGGCTCACTTCCCTGCCTCCAGCTCGGTCAGGGACTTGCGGATATCCCCGTGCTTGTCAATGAGGGCCTCGGCGGTGGCACGGTCACAGCTCCCCAGCTCCATGAGAATGCGGATACAGCGGTCGCGGAGCTTGACGTTGGTGGGGCGGACGTTGACCATAAGGTTGCCCACCACCTTACCCGTCTTGATCATGGCTCCCGTGGAAAGCATATTCAGCACCAGCTTCTGGGCGGTGCCGGCCTTGAGGCGTGAGGAGCCGGTAATGACCTCGGGGCCCACGTAAGGGGCAATGGTCACGTCACAGAGGGGGTGCATGCGGCTGTCGGGATTGCAGGTGATGCCGAGGGGGGTAGCCCCCAACTCGCGGGCCCTCTTCAACGCACCCAAGACGTAGGGCGCACCGCCCGAGGCGGACAGTCCCACGACCACGTCGCCCGCGGTCACGCCGTCGGCCTCGATATCGTGGGCACCCAGAGCCTCGTTGTCCTCAGCGCCCTCCACGGCGCGGAACATAGCTCCCTCGCCTCCCGCCATGATACCGCGGACCAGATCGTAGTCCACGCCGAAGGTGGGAGGGCACTCGGAGGCATCCACCACCCCAAGACGGCCCGAGGTACCCGCGCCGATGTAGATGAGGTGGCCGCCCGTGTTCAAAGCGGAGGCGATGATATCCACGGCGGCGGCAATCTCGGGAAGCTGGGTGGCAATGGCGTCCTCCACCACGCGGTTCTCGTCGTTCATGACCGTGACCATCTCAAGAGTGGACATTTGATCAATATGTAACGTATTCGGGTTGCGTCCCTCGGTCTTCAGAGTACCGAGATCGGGACGCAGGGTGGTATTATCGTGTTTCATGTTGATTCCTCTTTTTCAAATTTGGGTTTGGCGGTGCGTGGGGTTGCAGCTATGCGGGGGGTTCTGGGGGCTTTGCCCCCAGAACCTAAAACGGACGGCCGGCAGTGCCGAGGGCGGCCTTGAGCGCCTCGGCGCGCACCGGTAGGTGCAAGAAAATCGCTGTGAGCAAATGGATTTTTGG
>JAFQOC010000629.1 GCA_017420845.1 Clostridia bacterium | reverse complement strand
ACCCGGCTGAAGGAGGGGGATCATGAAAAACTCACAGGCTGTCCCCGCCAATCCCACAAGCAACAGCCTTTTGTACAAAGCGCGCACCCATGCGTAATTCTGTTCGGCGAAGGCCCAGGTCACGGCTGACCACACAGGGGTCAGGGCCAGCGAGACCACGGTGCCCCCCAGCGTGAACAGCTTATGATAGATGGAATACTCCACAACAAGCTGATTTCCCGTCAAAAGGGTGATCAGATACTCGTTGGTGTTCATGATGACCATGAACGTCAGTTGGACGAAGAAGAAGGATCCCCCCAGAGAAAGCACCTGCTTGGAATGTCTCCCATCGCAGGCAAAAAGAGAAGGGGCGATGGACCTGTAGCGAGATACACCGAACACGAAAACGCCGACGGCAAGCAATGGGATCAGCACCGCCAAAAGGTGGACCGTCGCCATAACCACGAGGTTGCGGTCGTTGCTCCCCGAGGGAATCAGCAAGACAGCTACAAGAGTCAGCGCCGAGGTGCACAGGGATAGGGCGTTGTTCACCGAGGAAAGCTGAAGGGCGTACAGGGTGGCGTTGATATTCCGCAAAAGCATCTGGAGCAGAATGCTCACAAAGACAATCGTCACAGCTCGGAGCAGGGCCTCGGAGGATACCGTGCTCTCATCAATCCTGAATACCCGATTCCAATCCACGAAGCGGTATACCGCCAGATAGACGCCCAATCCCAAAAAACACACGACTCCACCCGAGACAAAGGCGGAGGAAACATAGCGTTTGGCCTCCCTGTAGTCCTTCCGACTCAGACACCGTGTCAGATGGTTTCGCAGTCCGTTGCCAATGCCAAAATCAAAATTCAACATCCACGTCAATACCGACAGAATGGTCGACCACAGCCCCAGGACAACGTTATCGTTGAAAAAATCCATGTAGACAGGGTAGGCAAGCAAGGAGAGCACCAGTCCCAGCCCCCTGACGGTAAGGGCCCCGCACATATTCCTGAAAATATGCCGGCTGTTTTCGGACAAGGCTTTGCCGCGATTCAATCGTTTCATGATTCTCCTTGCCCGATCATTTTCCCCAGTTCCTCCATGAATCGACGGTCAAGTCCGTCCATAACGGCTTTGCTGTCATAGGGGGCTGTCACATCCACCGAGCGAATGGCCTCGGCCAGGGCCCGAGGGGTCTGCTCTTTGTAGTAATACAGCAGATTCCCCACGAGGGAATTGACCACCACGGGAATGCGAATACTGACCACCCGCACCCCACAGGACAGATACGAAAGGATTTTCGAGGGAAAAGAGGAACTGTTGTAGCTCCCCTCGGGATTCTGGGTGCTCAGACCGACATGACAGCTATGGAGAAAATCGGTATAGTCCCGATCGCGCAAAACGCCGTCATAGGTAATCCTGCAGGCAGAGCGTGCTTGCACGGCACGGATTCTTTGCTTCATGGCGTGCAGCGTCTCCGCGTCTCCCGTCCCCAAAATATGAACGTGATAGCCCTCGGGCAGATAGGCCGCGGCGTCGATGGCCATATTGATACCCCCTTTTCGGGGATTGGCAGTACCGGAATAGACCACATGAATCCGACCATCTGCCCCGAAGTGAGGCTCCCGAGGCACCGGAGCCGTCTTGTAGGTGCCGTGGGAAACGGCATAGGGCTTCCCTTCCGTATTAATCAAGGCATTCAGTTCCTCGGCGGGGAAAATAAACGCGTCAGCCAGTCCGGCAAGCTTCTTCTCCCGTCGGGTGGTTTTGGGAGAGTGGCGAATATCTCCGTACAGCTCCTCCATTTCCAGTATCAAACGAAACCTTCTCACCTTTTTCAGCCGCCGAAGGGTCTCCATCAAGCCCGTGGAATGGTACACCCACAGAGTATCGCCGTCAGAAATCAACTCCTTCAGCCGACGGTACCGCCTTGCGCCAAAGAAAAGCCTCTCCACCATGTTACAGAGTCTTCCTCTCCTTCCCCGGGAAGGCAGAAGCTCCAGAACCGTCCGTTCATCCAATCGGACGGTTCTGCCGTTCACGTTTTTGCGACCCATGGTGGGGCTTGCGGACAGGATGTGATTCTCATATCCCAGTCGTTTCAGGCAATAAAAAATATAATTGGATTTGGTATATCCCGGCAGGGAGCAGATCCGCTTGTCGGGGCTTTCGGGCAGATCGTAGTGCACCAGACAAATCACTTGTTTTTTCATTTTTTCATTTAAGTAGCGGAAGCGTTCATGGGTAGCTCCGCAAAAACTCCGTGTAAGGGGTATTCAGATCCATAACGGTGTAGTAGTGATGCCCCACCTGCTGTTCAGGAGGAAGCTCCGCCCGCCAATCACCGTATTTTCGGGTCAGATACATATCGTACTGCGCCGGAACACGAACCTTGATGCCGACGAATTCAGCCGCCGTTCCCTCTCCGTACTGTTCTCGGGGGGCATATTCCAGTTGTCCCTGCCAGTTGCCGTGGTTACAGATCAGCTCGGATTCCTCGGGAGGATAGGCACGGATCATTTGCTCATATCGCTCCAGGATTCTTCCCGTCCGTTTATGAACGCCCATCAGTCTCATGGCTGTGACGGCCAGACGGGCACGGGGGCTGTAGTTCCCCTCCAGCGCCGCCAGTAGCTTACAGCGAAAGATCCGCTTGCGCCGCTCGAATCTTCTCTGATCCTTGGGATCAGCCGGATAACCGTCCAATGGGAAGATATCCATATACACACCGTGATTCACGGGAATGTGAGCCAGGCCCGTTTCCACATAGGTGGTATTGCTGTCACGTAGCTTGGCGAAGATCAAGGGGTATGCCGGGTCGCTTCTGAAATTCTGAAGAAAGATACCCTCGGGAAGGAGGGCGGGAGCCTCCCGCATGAATCGGTCGTAATCTCCTCGGAGCATCCCCACGTCCACGTCGTCGTCCCAAGGAATGAAGCCCTTGTACTTCACCGCGCCCAAAGCGCTGCCGCACACCAGAAAGTAGGGTAGTCCCAACTCACCGCAAACCCTGTCAAACCAGACCAAGAGGCGCAGCTCCTTCTTTTGCAAATCATTCATATCCTATTCCGTACAGCTTGACGTATTCGCCGAATTTTTCCTTGGCGTTGAACCGAGAGGCATAAGCCATGCATGCCTCAGAGGCAAAGGGCCGTTCCTCGGTCACATAGCGGATGGCATCCTCCATGGCCGAAACGTCATCCCTGGGAACCACGAGACCGCAGGTTTCGTCCACACACTCGGGGCTTCCTCCGGTATTGAAGGTGATGACGGGCGTCCCGCAGGCCAGGGCCTCCAGGTTCACCAGCCCCAACACCTCCTCTCGGGTGGGGTTGACGTACACGTCCGCCGCTGTGTAGAGGCGGGCCAACTCAGCTTGATCCGCGGTGCGGTGAACCGAGATCACATTTTCGGGAATAACTCGATCTACCCTTCGATCCGTCCCCACAAGCACGATCCGATAGGAATCATCCAGCCGACGAGCCAGCTCCAAAAATACGTCCAGCCCCTTTCGCCGCCCCCACTCAAAGGCAACGCCAAGAATCATTTTTTTGTCACCGATACCAAGGGTCTCACGGAGCTTCCCCTCCGTGGGCTTGAACACGTCCGTATCGATGCCGTTGTGGATGACCCGAATGGGATACCCTCCCAAGAAGGACTGACTTGCCAATTCCGCCACCCAACGGGAGGGGGCTATCACCGTGAGATCCAGCCCCTGCGTCATTTCCTTCTTCAAGCGGTACAGCTTGCGGCTACGGTCGAAAAACCAACTGAACTCCCGCGCTTGGGGACAGTTACAGCATTCGGTCCGCCACCGATCACAGCCCACCATGTCAAAATGAGGGCAGTAACCCGTAAATGCCCAGCAATCGTGAAAGGTCCAGAGGAGCTTGATCCTCTTCTCCCGCAGGTAAGAGAGAAGAAGCCCCAGGTGGCAGTTGTGACCGTGCAGGTTATGCAAATGCACCACCGTAGGCTGTATGCGCTTCAGCTCCCGAATAAGCCGCTCGGTTGCCCGTCGGGAGTTGAAGCCGTACAGCCCCAGCACCCGGGAACGGAGAGCCTGCCTTTTCACGTAGGGTCTCCCGGCGTAGACGATCCCATGGGGGAAGTCGCATTTCTTTTGCACGTGCAGAATGTAGTTTTCCACACCTCGGTCAGTGAGCAACCTGCTGACGGAACGGCAGATCTTGCCGGTGCTTCCTCGGGTACAGGTCTCATTGATCTGAACGATTGTCACAAAAAACTCCTTTCCCCGGCGTTTACACAAAGAAAATGGCGCAAAAAATTAACGTAGCCAGGTCTTGTAGGGGTAAATGCCCAAAGAGCCCCCCCGAGCCAGATTTTGGATAAACCAAAGCGTAAAAAATACGACCATAACCACGGTCGCGATGTTACCCACCTTTTCCAAAGAAAATCTGGCTCGGTGAGTCACACGGGGAATGAGAACGGATACAAAGGGAAGAAAATAGTAGTTCATGCGCATGGCCAAGGTATGGATGGGCGCGAAGCATTGCAAGAATACCGAAAGCACCAGTATGTTCCGCAGAGCGACGGTATCCCGATCCATCCTTTCCTCATCGGTGATGAAGAATGCGTAAATCACGAATAGGACAAGCAGGATCAGAACCGCGTATCCGCCCGTATCGGAAATCGTCTGATCCGACTCACCGATGAGCTTGACCAGAAAAGCGAAGAGCGGCTTGTTGAAAACCAGCACCAGCCCCCCTGCGGGAGCCAGCCAAAGAAGCCATTTCCTCGTGATGCTCAGGTAGTACAGGGGGATAATACAGGCGATCATCCACGCGGATCTATGAAAGGAGCACGCCAGCATCACCGATACGATCAAGCCCATCCACTTCTTGCTCCTGACGCAGTACCAGACCGGCACAGCCATGGCCATAGCCAGGATTTGACGAAGCCCCGAGAAGAACATACTAAAGGGGGCAACCGCTACGAAGATGGCAATGGTCAGAACCGCGTTGTCGGTCTCACGGAGACAGAAAACGCACCAGGGGAGCAGAGACAGAAAAGCCACGATAGCGCTGAAGACGTAGAAGTTTTCCGAGAACAAATGCACCAGCTTCTGGAGATAAAAATACCCCAACTCACCGTCGACCGTGAAGGGCTGTGCCCATTCGTTGAAGCGTGTGTTGCGGAAGAAGCGTTCATAGAAAAACAAATCTGTTCCGCAGGTGTTGGCACGAAAGGCCAGAAGAAGGAAAAACAGGAGGAAGAACGCCATCACCGTCATCCGTCGGCACAATTGATTCTCTTCATAGGTGCTCCGCCTCATGATCATAGCCAAAAAATAGGGAGCAAACACTAAAATAACGTACGGTGCCATAAGCATCCTCTTCACTTTCCGTGCCTATCGCCCCGTTCCATCAGGTTGATCGGCTCAATCAAAATAGACCGAGCGCAACTCCCGTTTGACTCGGGCATATGTGTAGGGCATCATGGATTCCAAGCCGTTTCTGCCCATGGCGCATCGAAGCTCTCGGTTCTCAAGAAGGCGAACAACACAGTCTGCCATGCCCTCCGCGTCACCGATCTCTACCAGAAAGCCGTTTTCGCCGTGACGAATCAGCTCGGTGTGTCCCCGATTGCGGGTAGCTACCACGGGATTTCCCGTCAGCATAGACTCAATGACGTTGAGTCCCAAGCCCTCGCGTTTGCTGCAGGAGATTCCCAGATCCGCGATACGGTGGTATCTCTCCAGGGTTGTGCAGTAGCCCGTAAAGCGGACGTGCGCCCCAAGACCGCGGGCTGTCACCTGCTCCCGCAGCTCGTGGCTCTCGGGGCCGTTACCGGCCATAACCAACACCGCCGTGGGACACCTCCGAACCACAAGCTCCATGGCTTCAATGGCCATGATCTGATTCTTGTTGGCATTCAGCTCCCCAACGCAGAGGAGGACGCGAGACTCAGGAGAAAAGCCCAGCTCCCGGCGCAGAGCCATAGATTCAGCCTCAGAAACGGGGGAGTACCGCGTGTCACTCACTCCCACCCCGTGGATCCGCGCCACCTTACAGGGAAAGTGGGCAGATGCCAGCGTAAAGTCCTCACTATTGACGGTGACCAGGCAGTCGGTACAGCAGGACAGAATGCGTTCGATGGGATAGTAGATCATCCAGTTCACCCGGGAAGCCCCCCTGTAGAAGTGAAAGCCATGGGCGGTATAAATGACCTTGGCTCCCCTCTGACGGTATTTTTGGGCTGCCAGACGTGTCAGCGCTCCTCCGACAGGGGTATTACAATGGATACATTCGTATTCGTTCTCCCGAAGCACCCGATTGAGCATTCGGTAGGCCATGACGTTCCGCGGATGAAAGGGAGCGCGCTCGAAGGGAATGTCGAAGACCCGATCGACGAAATCCAGCCTCAGACCGTTTTTCGCGGCCAGATTATTCCGCGCCGCCACGTGGATCTCATAATCCCCTACCTCGCGGAGCATCTCCACAAGGGGCTTATGAAACTGACAGACGTGACTTTGCACAGTGGCTGTCAAAAGAATCTTTTTTCTCACATCCTCAGTTTCCCCTCCGGTTCTCTGTTCATCGACCCGATCCGCCTCACTTGCCCTCGTCCTTTACAAGCAAATGTCAATATGACAGGTTGAAATCGCAGCGCAAGTATAGCACAAATTATGCATCTTGTCAATATTTCACGGTTTGTTTTTGTCAAATTTCACAAAAGATTCCTTTTTTCCACAGCCGAACGACACGCCTCCACAGCCCTGTCACACGATATTCATCCTTCGCAGAAAATACGACTTTTTGCGAGTCGAAGGTATCCGCGAGCAAAAGACACAGACCACAGCCGAAAGCCCGAAACCTCCCGCACGACATCCTCCGGCGGTCGGCAAAGGATCAACGCGTACATTGTCCGGTCCGTTCTTCACACAAAAAAGCCGAGTCGGAGGCTCATGGAGTCTCTAACTCGGCTTCGATTTTCTGTGCTTATGTGTATGTGCCATTCGCCTCTTGGAATTGGTATCGTAGATGCCGTCCCGGGCAGCGTTCATGGCGTTGGGAGTGCAGTCCTCGCCGTAGGTGTCGATGATCAGCACGGCATGGGATAAAGCCGGGCTATGGGACCGATTTGTGTCGGAGAATGACGTTTCTCCGGGTTTGTTTGTGTCTATTCACAAGATCCACCCACTTTTCAGCGGGGGGACAGCATTATTCGGCGGCCTTGAAATTGTAGATGGGCTTGATCCGACAAATGATCTCCGCCGTTGGCCCGATATTCTCCACGATCTCATCCATGCTCTTGTAGGCCATGGGGGACTCGTCAAGGGTATCGGGAACGACGCAGGTGGAGTAGATGCCCGCCATCTCGGCCTCGTACTCGGCCATGGTCAGTCGCTCAAAGGCGGCAGAGCGGGACATGAGGCGGCCCGCTCCGTGGGGGGCGGAGCGATTCCAGTCCTCGTTGCCCTTGCCCACACAGATCAGAGAGCCGTCCCGCATATTGATGGGGATGAGCAGCTTCTCGCCCTCCTTGGCGGAGACCGCGCCCTTGCGGAGGATCATTTCGTTTACGTCGATGTAGTTGTGGATGGTCTGGAAGGTCTCCAGCGCGGTCCAGCCGCAGGCCTCCAGAATGATCTCGGCCATCTTCGCGCGGTTGCGCTCGGCGAACTGCTGGCAGATATCCACGTCGTGGAGGTAGTCCTCCATGAAGGAGCCGTAGAGGAAGCAGAGGTCACGGGGAAGGGTGGGGTCCTTGGCCTTGAAGTCCTTCTCCAGCGCCTTCAGAGTGGCTTGGATCTCGCTCCGCCGTCCCTCGGCCTTATAGGTGGTAATGATCTCCTCCCGCTGCTTGAAGTATTCCTCCTTGCCCACGTTCAGATCCACGGCGATCTGCTGGTAGTATTCCGCCACTTGGGTGCCGAGATTACGGCTGCCTGAGTGGATGACGAGGTACTTCCCTCCCTCCCCGTCGGTGTCCACCTCGATAAAGTGGTTGCCGCCGCCCAGGGTGCCCAGGGATCGCTCCAGACGCTTGGAGTCCTTCAGCTGGCGGAAGCAGCGCAGGCGGGTGAGGTCGAAGCGCTCGCGCCGCCCCTCCCAGACGTTTCGCCCGCAGGGGATGGAATGGGCGGCCGCATCCAGCTTTTCAAAGTCGATCTCAATATTACCCAGGTAGACGGTGTACATCCCGCAGCCGATATCCACCCCCACCATGGCGGGGACGATCTTGTCAGTTACGGTCATGGTGGTGCCGATGGTACAGCCCTTGCCCGCGTGGACGTCGGGCATGATGCGGATCTTACAGCCCGCAAAGGCCTCTGTGTCGCAGACCTGGCGGATCTGCTCAACGGCGCCCTCGTCCACGGTGGTGGCGAAACACTTGGCGATGTTGAATTGTCCAATTATTTCAATCACGAGACAGTCTCCTTTCGTAAGTTGTGTTTGTCTGTCGGATATTGGAAAATGACCTACTTTTTGCGATAGAAGTAGGGTCCGCACCAGTCGTTTTCATGGGTTTTGATATATGTCCAAGAAAAATCTTCAGCCATAACGAATATCTCGATACGCCCATCCAGATGATACGCGCTCGATTTTTGCCACTCCATAGAGAACGTTTCGGGATGCTTGTTCTCAAAGGGTTCAATGAACAGAGCCGTTTCTCTTTCGCGGTGGGACAGGCAGTTGTAGGCCTCTCTGGCATCGTCTCCCGTCAGAAAACTGCCCTCGGGCAGAAGCTTCCAAGAGAAGATATGCCAGATGTGGTTGCCGCGGGAGGTGACGTACTTTTCCAGCTGCTTTTTGGGGATTCCTTCGGCAAAGGCCATCAGCCATCTTTGTTTAAATTCGTTCAGTGTCATGACAACCTCCTTGTCAAGTTCTCAGTAAAGAAGCAAGCTGGGTAAGAATATCCCCACTGCTGTTCAGGTTGATATTTCCTACGTTCTCGCAGATGCGCTCCACGTATTCCAGCTCCTTGAGCTTGTAGAGGGTCTGGTTCTCGTCCATGAGCTTGGCGGTGTTCAGGAGAGAGCGGGTGGAGGCCACCTCCTCGCGGCGGGTGATGACGTTGGCCTGAGCGCGCTTCTCGGCTACCAGGACGGTGTTCATGATCTCGCGGATCTCCCCGGGGAGTATGATGTCCTTGACTCCCGCGTCGGTGATCTCCACGAACAGCTCCCCCTCCTTGGCCTTCAGCCTGTCGAACACGAACCGGGACAGCTGCTCCTTGCTCTCCAGAATATCGTCCAGCTTGTATTTGCCCACATACTCACGGAGAGCCAGCTGAGCCGCCACGTGCATCTGCTCCTCGTAGTCGTCGATCTCGGTGAGGATCCTCACGCAATCGGTCACGCGGTAGGTGCAGACGAAGTTGACACGGATGGATACCTTATCGGCGGTGAGGATCTCCTGTCCCGTGATGTTCATTTGGGTCAGACGGGTGTCCACGAAGCCCACGTCCACCTTGACCGCGGTGTTCCAGAAGTAGTAGGTGCCCGCGTCCAGAATGCGCTCCAGCTTTTTGTTGAAGTAGAGTCTCGCCTTCTGGTATTCGGCCACCTCCACCTTGGTATACAGGGCAGGGGGGATCTTGGAGAAGATGTGGGCGGGGACGGACTCATCCACCGTGGGGGTGGAGATGTCCACCAATTTGAATTCATGCTGATCCACCGTCTTCCAGAAGGCGTACTTGCCGCGGTGCAGCACCGAGGAAAATTTGCCGTTGACGTAGTGAAGGGCCAGCTCCTCATCCCCCACCTCCACCACGGCCACCTGCTCGGCTACGGCCTTGTCCTCAAGCAGGATCTCCAAGGCGCAGTTCGGGCAGAGGACGGGCTGGTCCAGGCTGTTGACCATGATCTCGCGGTCACCGTACACGTGATACTTGCCCGCGTCGAGGAGTTTTACGTACTTGCCGTTTTTGAAGAGAAAGCCCTTTTGGTTCTCGTTGATGATGATTTTCTTCATGATATGTCATCCTTTCTTCAGAATTGAATGGTTTTTTGCCCTGTTTTTCGATAACCGAAGCACTCGCTGTAGAGCTTTTTCCCGATGTAGTCGCTATATCGGTAACAGTCCCATCTGTAAAACTCGTTCCAATAGCTGATCATGCGGGTATGGGCCCGCTTGATATAGTCAAGGTTGAGACGGCAAAGGGTCTTGTAGGGCTCGCAACTCCTCCCCAGCAATCTTTGATAAACGGTTTCCAGAATCTCTTTTACGTACTCATCGCAGATCTGGATCACAGAGGGCATCGCCCATTCCGGTGTGTCGAGATCCAGCAGAGCTTCTATATGCTTTTGACGGACGTATCCGTCGTAGCTTCTTGAAAAAATGCAATGGTAGATCAGGGTCTGCCGCTCCGTCAATCGGGTTGGAAAGACCACCCTGTCACTCACGTACACGCGGTACGGTATGGCGATCCTCTCGCCCGTGGTCAACTGCCAGCCGGTTGCTTCGCCGGTGTACAGCGCCCCGCCGTAGGCCATGCTTTTCACCGTCAAGGCTCGGCAAACGGCCTCTACGTCTGCCGCGTATTCCTTGGGAAAGGCCTTGGTGAGTTGGAAACAGAAACGGTTCCGTTTTGTTGGAAATATAGGAAACATGGTGATTACTCTCCAATTCAATGGCATTTTGCTTCGCCATCATTCCTGCAAAAGCGGCGGCTGAGGGCTTGAGTATCTCCGTCACGGAACGGAAAGAGGTCTTTGGGCGCCGATCCGGAAAACACGGTATCCGCTCTCAGGCAGGGCCGCTTTTGCATGGCTCCGACAGAAAAGCGGGACTTTCCCATCCTTGCCCGAATGATAGTAGCTTTCTGAAAAAAACGTTCTCGCACACGAAAGCGGACCTTCGCGTACCGTTTTTGCGTCCCGAAGGACAAACCGATCCACCGGCGATACGTCTTTCGACGCACGGCGGGATTCGAACCCGCGGTAAACGGGGAGTTGAACCCCATCGAACAGGACCTTGGCGCAAGCCTCAGTCCATTCGATTGCCCTGTGCAAGCCGCCCCCGGCATACGCTTTGGCAGAGCCTCGCGCACCGCTGTGATTCCATACACACGCGCTGTTGGTGTCTTGCAAGTGTATTTTACCATATTGTGGAGTGGGATTCACGGAAAAAAAGCTGCGAACTGCATGAACTATCCGTCAATTCGCTTGCAATAACGCGTTTTTTCACGGAAAGCCTATGTTTTCCTTGTGAATCCTTCTCTGCTAAAAGAAAAGGGGACGGTCGCCCGCCCCCAAAATTAAGATATATTACGCCACGATCCCCGCGTACCGCTCGCTCCCGAGAACCTCCATCATGAACGCGTAGGGATCCACGGTGCCGCCCGCTACCATGGAGAAAAGGCGGGGAGTACAGCCCGAGACCAGCGCCACGCCCTGCTCGTTCATGGTGACGGGCTGTTGGCGGGTACGGGAGGCTACGTTCCAGAAGACCACCTCGGGGAGCTTGTAGCCGTGGTATTTGAACCGCTCCTTGGCGTTCTCGAACACGCTCTTATCGGCATGGGCCACACAACGGTCGAACTCCATGTCGGAGATGATGATGAGCTTGGCGGGCAGGTCCTCGGGGAGGGCGTGGTTCTTCACCGCACTGTTCAGGATGAGGTCGAACACCGCCTCCAGGTTGGTGTTGGCTACCTCGTTGAAGGAGGCCACATAGCGCAGGCGGTCGGTGAAGGTCTCGCCCTTGACCTCGATGAGTCGGGGTCTTGCCGAGAACTCGATGAAGTGGTCTCTGTACAGACCCGTGTTATGCTCGGCGAAGTACAGACCCAGGGACAGAGCCACGGCGGCGGGCAGGGGCTTGGCGTTCCAGTACATGGAGCCCGAGGTGTCGATCACGGCCAGGGCGTTCTCGGCACTGCCGAAGTCGGGGAGGGAGGCCCAGGTGGTGTTCAGCACCGCCTTTTCCTGCTCGGTGATGGGCTTCATGAAGCTGCGGGAGCTTGCTGTGAAATAGTTGTCATTGAGGTAAGGCTCCACCAGCTCATAGGGGGCGAGGGTATCCGCGTGGAGCTTTGCTTCACCCGAGCTGACGCGGCTGATGAAGCTTTCGTACCGCTCGCCATCGTTGCGCAGGAAGGCCTTGCGGTACTTATACAGAGCCTTGGAGGGCTGCTTTTCGTAATCGAAGGTATAGTCCTTCTTGCGGAGGTTGTTCTCGATGATGCGGATATGGGCGCGGAGAGCCACCAGGGCCTTGCGGTAGGCGGCGTCGGTCAGACCAAGATGGCGGGCGATCCGCTTGCCGTTTCGTACCGTCTCGGGGTTGGAGGCGTTGACCGAGGGGAGCCACTTGGCCAGCAGGGAGACCTCCCCGCTGTTCTCCAGCGCGGTATTGTCCGCCTCAAACTGCGCCTTCAGAAGATCCAGCATCTCGGACTCGCAGGGAGTCCTCATGAGGGTCAGGAGATCGTCGTAGCGGCCGTACTCGGCCACCCTTGCCAGATTCTTGCGGACGCTGGCAGGCTCGTTGCAGGCCAGCCAGCGGAGGATGACGCGGAACACTCTGCGCTCACCCAGGCCCCCGCGGATATCACGGGCGAAGAACAGGAGCTTCATGGCGGCGTCTCTATTCTCGGTATAGGCGCGGACGAAGCGGGTGATGATCTCCTCATCGCTCGCGCGGCGGAGGGCGCCGACGGTGGCGAAGAGATCGAGGCAGTCGGATCCTGTGGTGGCGTTGGACACGGCGCCGTTTTCGGTGTAGGCGGTATTCGCCTCGTTTTTCAGATACTCTAACATGAAGCTCACTTCCTTTTCGTGTAAATTTTGCTTGATCTTGGTCAAGGCACCGTTCATTGCGGGGCTCGAACCCGCGCAGGTGCTTGCGCACCCTCTTCCAGTAGGCATGAAGGTTGCTGTTAGTGCCTTTCATTGTGCGGTGGGTAGGAATCGAACCTACGTCACGGGGATTTTAAGTCCCCACTCAACCACTGAGCTACCGACCGCGTAGGACAAGGCGCATACCGCATTCGCATTGCGGTTTTGACATGATTCGTCAATATTTGGAGCGAAAGAACTGCTGCCTGCGCCTTAAAAACATGATCCGGTGCTCCCACCCGCTCACAACGGTCACAAACGCCGGCGGGCGGGAGCTTTGCAAGACGCGATCGGTGCCTTACCTCCGAGATGGCGGATGCCATGCATCGGCATTCTTGGTTCGGGTATTGCTGTTCGCGTCTTTCTATCTTAACGGCAAGTGAATCACCAACTGTACGAGTGGTTGGCAATTGTTAACCGGTAAGAGCTGTTACAAGGCACATGATCCAGTTCCAATACTGTTTTTTTTGTTGGGGTTGCTGTCTGTGCCTTTGAAAATCAAGATGCCCTTCGATATCATACGGGTCTTTCACACCGTTCGTGGCTGCTTACAAAGAACAGCTGCTCCTAAAGGGGCAAATGATAGCTTATTTGCTGTT
>JAFQOC010000628.1 GCA_017420845.1 Clostridia bacterium | reverse complement strand
TGAAAAGCTGGCCAATATCCGCGTCAGCGACCTGCTCAACCGGTTCAAGGTAGAGTACATCGCCACCACCGACGATCCCGTATCGGATCTGGCGGTCCACGGCACTTACGGAAGCACCGTAGTAGCCCCCACCTTCCGCCCCGACCGCATCCTCACTCTGGATGAGACCGCCATCTCCGAGCTGGCCACCGTAACCGGTATCGCCACCGATACGCTGGACGGCCTGAAGGCGGCCCTTGCCGCCCGTCTGGACTATTTCGTAGCCCACGGCTGCCGCATTAGCGATCACGGCATGGATTTCCTGCCCGAAAAAAAATTCGATGAGGGTACCGTCGCCTCCCTCTACGCCCATCGGGATTCCATGATTCCCGATGCAAAAGTCATCATCTCCTCCTACCTGCTCTACTACGTGGCCTCCCTGTACGCCGAGCGGAACATCGTCATGCAGATGCATTTCGCCACCTACCGCAACGTCAGCACCGCCATGTTCGATCAGGTTGGCCGTGACGCGGGCTTTGACATCATGCGCGGCGGGGTGGACACCGACAAGCTGGTGGAATTCCTGAACACCTTGCACATGGAGGGCAATCTTCCCAAGATGGTGCTGTACACCCTCAATCCCGCCTGCGTGCCCGCTCTCTGCACCCTGTCGGGAGCGTTCCCCAATGTCCGCGTGGGCGCGGCCTGGTGGTTCAATGACACGGTGGAGGGCATCCGCCGTCAGATCAAGATCACCGCTGAATACGCCGTTTTGGGTACAAGTCTCGGTATGCTCACCGACTCCCGTTCCTTTGCCAGCTACGCCCGCTTCGATTTCTTCCGCCGTATCCTGGCCGACGTGGTAGGCGAGTGGGTGGAGAAGGGCGAATACGCCATGGAGCACGCCCAAAAGCTGATGTACGACATGTGCTATGGGAACGTCAAGGAGTTTTTGGGACTTTGACATAATCCCTTGCGATACTCTCATCTTTTCACGGCTATGGAAAACCCCGCCCGAATCGGGCGGGGTTTTGGCGTATTACAGAGCCTTCTCGGCTTCCTCGGCAATGATGGCAACGGCGGCCTTCAAAGCTTCCCATGGAATGTTCAGGGCTGGGAGCAGACGGATCTTGCTCTTGGCCTTAATGGGAAGGATACCGCGCTCCATGCAGGCCTTCAGGATGGCGGAGCTGTCGCCCTCGGTCTCAATGCCGATCATGAGACCCAGACCGCTGACCGACTTGATGCCCTTCTTGCCCGTGAGGGTAGTGAAGATGTACTCCGACTTGGCCCTGACCTCGGAAAGGAGGGCGTCGTCGATGCGGTCGAGGACGTGGCAGGCGGCGGCGCAGGAGATGGGGTTGGCACCGAAGGTGGAGCCGTGTTGGCCGGCCTTCAAAGTGCCGTGGGACTTCTCAAAGAAAAGGGTGGCACCGATGGGGAGACCGCCGCCCAAGCCCTTGGCAGTGGTGAGGACGTCGGGAGTGACACCGTAGCTCTGGTAGGCGTAGAGGTGGCCGCTCCGTCCGTTGCCCGTCTGCACCTCGTCCAGCATGAGCAGGACGTTGTACTGATCGCACAGGGCGCGAAGTGACTCCATGAAGCCCTGTGTCAAGGGCATGACACCGCCCTCGCCCTGGACAGGCTCGGCCAGGACAGCGGCGCACTTATGGGACTTCAGAAGCTCCTCCACCGAGTCGGCGTTGTTGGCCTCAGCGTAGAGAAAGCCCTCGGTGAGAGGGGTAAAGTCGGTGTGGAAGGTATCCTGTCCCGTGGCGGCCAGGGTGGTAATGGTACGGCCGTGGAAGCTGTTCTTCAGGGTGATGATGTGGTAGTATTCGGCACCCTTATTGGTGGCGGCCCAGAGGCGGGCGGTTTTGATGGCGCACTCGTTGGCCTCGGCTCCCGAGTTGGAGAAGAAGACCGACTTGGCGCCTGTGCGGGTGCAGAGCTTTTCGGCCAGCTTCGCGCCGGGCTCGTGGTAGTAGAGGTTAGAGGTGTGCTGAAGCTTACCCAGCTGCTCGGTAACGGCGGTCACCCAGCCCTCGTCGCTGTAGCCGAAGGTATTGACGGCGATGCCCGTGGCGAGGTCGATATACTGCTTCCCGTCCTCGTCCCAGACGGTGGAGCCCCGGCCGTGGGTCAGGACCAGATCGAAGCGGCCGTAGGTTCCCGCCACGAATTGTTTATCGGTGGATTTGATGTTGCTCATATTATGCCTCCGTTACGATTGGAATACCAAAGATCTGACAGATCACGGGCGCACACGCAGGTGCGCCCCTACCGTGAGTTTATACTCTCATGGTAACCCGATCAAAATATGGTAGGGGCGCACCTATGTGTGCGCCCGTTTGCTTTTTGGGATATTACTCACCCATCACCATGGTGCCCGCGCCCTCGTCGGTGAGAAGCTCCATGAGAATGGCGTGGGGCACGCGGCCGTCCATGATGGTGACGTCCTTGACGCCGGCGTGGATGGCCTCGATGCAGCAATCCACCTTGGGGATCATGCCCCCCGAGATGACGCCCTCGGCGTAGAGAGCCTTAGCCTCCGCCACGGTGACGCGGGGGATGAGGGTGGAGGGATCATCCTTGTCGCGGAGGATGCCCGCCACGTCGGTCATCATGATGAGACGCTCGGCTCCCAGTGCCCCTGCGATGTAGGCGGCGGCGGTGTCGCCGTTGATATTGTAGACGTTGCCCTCGTGATCGCTGGCCACGGTGGAGACCACGGGAATGTAGTTCTTCTCCAGGAGGTCGTTGATGGGCTTGGCGCGGACCTTGGTGATCTCACCCACGTAGCCCAGCCGCTCGTCCTTGATCCTGGCCTCGATGATGCCCCCGTCCATGCCCGAAAGGCCCACGGCGTGGCCGCCCTTCATCTGGAGCAGGGTGACCAGGGTCTTGTTGACCTTAC
>JAFQOC010000627.1 GCA_017420845.1 Clostridia bacterium | reverse complement strand
CCTCGGCTCTGGCCTCCTCTCTGGTGGGGGCAGGCTACGCCCGAGTGGACATGGTAGAGGGTCCCGGTCAGTTCGCCATCCGCGGAGGCATCATTGACGTTTGTCCCCCTTACGCCACCTTCTACGACGATGAAGGAGAGCTGATCGAGGGTTCTCACCCCCTGCGTGTAGAGCTGTTCGGTGACGAGATTGACCGTATGGGTCTGTTTGATCCCGAATCCCAGCGTATGACCCACGCCATCCACGAGGCGGATCTGCTCCCTGCCCGGGAGCTGCTCACCAACGCGGAAGGGCTGGCTAAATTGGATGAGGTCATCCGTGCGCAGAGAAAAACAACCGCGGGACGCACTCCCGAGGCCTCCCGCGTGCTGGACGAGGAGCTGGCCGCCCTCACCGCCGCCCGCCGCGCCGTAAGTCCCACGGGCGCCGAGCTGAACTATCTGGACAAGTACATGAAGGTGCTCTACCCCCGGAGTGCCTGTCTTCTGGACTACTTCCCCGAAAAGACCCTGTTCATGATCCGCAACAACTCTGCCGTCAACGACCGCCTCCGCGCGGGGGAGTGGCAGATGAACGAGACGGTTAAGAGCCTCATGGAGGCAGGCACCATTGCGGGAAAATACGCCGAGTATCAAAAGCCCATTACCGCGTTTGAGCTGTTTTTGGACCGCAACGCCACCGTACACGTGGATTCCCTGTCCTACGGTATGTCGGGTAAGCGGCTGGGAGGCATTTTCGGCTTCCGCACCAAGCACATGATCTCCTACGCCGAAAACTTTAAGCTTCTCTGCGAGGATCTCACCGCCTACATGCGGTCGGGCCACCGCCTGGCCGTCATTGCCGAAAACGAGGCATCCGCCCGCAATCTCTCGGAAATGCTGGACGAGGCGGGCTTTGACAGCGTGATTCCCAAGGAAGGAAGCATGGATAATGCCGCCGATATGCCCCGGGGTATGGTGGTGATCCTCTGGCGGGAATACCTCTTCGGCTACGAGCTCATCGTCCCCAAGATCGCCATTCTCTCCACCAACCCCGACGGAAGAACAGGGGCTCTTTCCACCGCCGCCATTCGCTCCAAAAAGCAAAAGGCCATGGCGGAAAAGGCCAAGAAGAAGAACGCCAAAACCATCCTCTCATTCAACGAGCTGGACGTTGGCGATATTGTGGTGCACGAAACCTACGGTATCGGTCAGTACACGGGCATCGAAACCCTGACCACGGGTGGGGTGACCCGCGACTACATCGGTATCAAGTACGCGGGGTCGGATAAGCTCTTCATTCCCGTGGAAAAGCTGGACATGGTGTCCAAGTACATCGGCGCCCACGCCGACGACGGCATGGTCAAGCTTTCCAAGCTGGGCACCGATCATTGGAACAAAACCAAGGCCCGAACCAAGGCCATGGTCAAGGAAATGGCCAAGGATCTGATCAAGCTCTACGCCGAGCGTCTCCGCCGCCCCGGCTACGCCTTCTCCCCCGATGATGATTTCCAGCGGGACTTCGAGGCCGCCTTTGAGTATGAGGAGACGGCGGGTCAGCTGGCCGCCATTGACGACATCAAGATGGATATGCAGCGTCCCACCCCCATGGACCGTCTGCTCTGCGGCGACGTGGGCTACGGCAAGACCGAGGTGGCTCTCCGTGCCGCCTTCAAGGCAGTCACCGACGGCAAGCAGGTGGCGGTTCTGGTCCCCACCACCATTCTGGCCCTTCAGCACTTCCAGACCTTCACCCGCCGTATGCGCGCCTTCTCGGTGAACGTGGATATGCTCTCCCGCTTCAAGACCCCCAAGGAGCAGGAGCAGACCATCCGCCGCCTGGAGCGAGGGGACGTGGATATCGTCATCGGTACCCACCGACTGCTGGGTAAGGATATCAAATTCCGCGATCTCGGCCTGCTCATCGTGGACGAGGAGCAACGCTTCGGCGTGGCCCAAAAGGAAAAGCTCAAGCAGCTCTGCGGCAACATCGACGTGCTGACCCTGTCGGCCACCCCCATCCCCCGTACCCTGAACATGGCCATGGGCGGTATCCGCGACATCTCCATCCTGGACGAGGCCCCCGTGGACCGTCTGCCCGTCCAGACCTACGTCCTGGAGCATGACGATCTCATCATCCACGAGGCCATCCGCAAGGAGCTCCGCCGCGGCGGTCAGGTCTTCTACCTCCACAACGTGGTGGAGAACATCGACCAGCTGGCGGGATCCTTGGCCCGAGCCATTCCCGACGCCCGCATCACGGTAGCTCACGGCAAGATGGACAAGGAGCAGCTGGAGGAGATCTGGGAGAGGATGCTCACGGGGGAGATTGACATTCTGGTTTGCACCACCATCATCGAGACGGGAGTGGACATTCCCAACGCCAACACCCTCATCGTGGACTGCGCCGAAAGACTGGGTCTGTCCCAGCTCCACCAGCTCCGCGGCCGTGTGGGCCGATCCGCAAGGCGCGCCTACGCCTACTTCACCTACCGACCCGGTAAGGCCATCACCGAGATCGCCGAAAAGCGGTTGGGTGCCATTCGGGAGTACGCCGAATTCGGTGCGGGATTCCGTATCGCTCTCAGAGATATGGAAATCCGCGGTACAGGTAACCTTCTGGGCGCCGAGCAGCACGGACACATGGAGGCCGTGGGCTACGACCTCTACATCAAGCTCCTCAACGACGCCGTACTGGAGGAGCGGGGAGAGAAGCCCCCCGAGAAGAAGGAATGCACCGTCACGGTGTCGGTTTCCGCCTACCTCCCCGAGTCCTACGTCCGCTACCCCTCCCAGCGCATGGCCCTCTACAAGCGCATCGCCCTCATCCGCAACCGGGACGATATGGAGGACATGACCGACGAGCTGTGCGACCGCTACGGCGATCTGCCTACCCCCGCCGTTAACCTGTTGGATATTGCCCTGGCCCGCGCCCTGGCCGAGGCCTGCGGGGTGACCTCCATCCGCCAGGAGGGGAACGTGGTCTTCTTTACCCAGGATCAGCTGGACATCGACATCTGGAGCGACCTGTCCGATATGACCCGTGGCCGCATTCGCTTTACGGGTATGAGCCGAGACGCCGCCGTCAAGCTCCAGCTCCGCCAGGGGGAGGATATGCTGGGGATTATTCACAAAATATTTGAAAAATATCTCTCTTTGCTTAACTCTCAAGGCTGATTTTTATGGTATAATACAGGATGATTAACCGAAAGGATACGATTTCTATGAAAACCACCACCACCCGCCGCTTTGTGGCGGTGCTGCTTTGCCTCTCGCTTTTAGCGGGGGCCTGTGCTCTTACCTCCTGCGCCGGAAAGAGCCCCGTCGTTATGGAACTGGAGGGTCAGACCCTGACCGCCAATCAGTTCCAATTCATGCTTTCCCGTCTGAAGGGTAACATGGGCTATCTGGGCTACAACGTCGCCGATGCGAGCTTCTGGAACACCATTATTGACGATCAGAACAACACCTACGACAGCTACTTCCGCAACGCCGTCCTGGAGGACGCCCGCCGCTATCTGGCTGCCCAGGCTATCTTTGAGGAGCGGGGTCTGACTCTGCCCCAGAGCTATCTGGATCAGATCGACGAGGATATTGAGGAATACACCCGCGACGCCGGCTCCAAATCCGCCCTGAACTCCCGACTCAGCGCCTATGGGTTCAACGTGGATATGCTCCGTGATTTCTATATCATGGAGGCCAAATACGATTACCTGCAGGTAGTGGTTTACGGTGCCGACGGCGAGCTTCTGGCCAACGAGGCCCGTATGGCCTACTTGAAGGAGCACGCCGTGGGCTTCAAGCAGGTTTTGATCCGCGCCTTTGATTACGTCTACGAGACCGACCTCAACGGCGACGTGATCTACTATCTCCCCTCTGAGAACAACGCCAAGGTTAACAATATCGCTTACGATACGGAGCTGGGTGAGCCCCGCCCGGACGAGCACGGCAAGACTATTGTGGACAAGAACGGTGATACCGTCTACTTCCTGTCCGACGGCAAGATCGCCTACGACAAGGAAAAGGGCGTCCGCGCCATGGTCTACGACGAAAAGGGCGAGCTGAAGACGATCAAGTATTCCGCCGAGGTGCTGGCACAGCACAAGGCCGCCGCCGAGGAGCTGATGGTAGCGGTTGACAAGGGCGACTACGCCGCCTTTGAGTCCCTGCTGGAGGAGTATGAGGTCAGCGGCGACGAGGCCTTCGTCACCGACGGCAGCTTCTGCTTCCTCTACACCACCGGCGACAACAGCTACGACTACCTCAACGACATCGCCGACGCTCTGGCCGAGGCAGAGGAGGGCGAGCTCCGCATGATCTCCTCCGAGTACGGCTACAACGTGGTCATGAAGTACCCCATCCCCTCGGACGCCCTCACCAACACCGCCTACGAGGAGTGGTTCACGGATCTGACCGACCGCGTGGTGGCCAAGCAGTTCCATACCCTGTGCAAGCCTTACATGGAAAAGGTGGTGGTGGATCAGGAGGTCTATACCACCGTGCCCGCTATGAAGGATATCGCCATCAATACGAGCTATTGATATTTGATATTCGGAAACAGAAAGAAGATCCTCTGCGTGTGCAGGGGATCTTCTTTCATGCCGTATAGCATTCAAAACAAACGAATACCGAGCCCTCATCTCGTCAATAGATGGGGACTCCGAACAGCTTCATAGGGGACCACAGCTCGCCGTCAAAGCCCATGAGCCGGAAGACGCTGTCCTCATAGAGCACGTAGGACGGGGAGAATCCCCCCTTGGGAATGGAGACGGATCCGGGGTTCACCAGGATCACGCCGCGGGGGCTCCGCTCCAGCATGGGAATGTGGGTGTGGCCAAAGAGCACCACGCTGCCCATGGGCAGGTTGGGCCACTCCTTCTCCATGGGGTTTGCCCCCTTTCGGTGGCCGTGGCAGGCAAACCAGGTGCGGTCGTCCACAAAAAGTAGAGCGGTCTCGGACATCATGGGGAAGGGCAGGACCATCTGGTCCACCTCGGTATCGCAGTTGCCGCGGACGCAGAAGAGATTGTCGGCCTGCTCCGAAAGCATGGTAATGACCGCCTTGGGATCGTAGCCCTCGGGGAGGTCGTTGCGGGGGCCGTGATAGAGAAGGTCACCCAAAAGGATCAGGCGTTCCGCGCCCGAGGCGGTGAAGGCATCCAGCAGCTTTTTGCAGGCGGTGGCCGAGCCGTGGAGGTCGGAGGCGATCATCAGTTTCATAAAAACTCCTTATCCATCAATGGGTTATATGCATGTAACCCTTTGTCAATCATATTTCTTTTTCCCCTTCAGGGTGGTGTACAGCTCCTTGTAGGAGGCATGACGAATGGGTGATATATCCTTCCTCGCCACCGCCTCCAGAATGGCGCACTCCTCGTCGTTCATATGGGTGCAGTCGGTGTAGCGGCACTTGCCGAGATAGGGGCCGAATTCGCGGAAGGTGTGGGGGAGATCCTCCAGTTCAAAAAAGTCGAACCGCTCGAAGTCCAAAAGGGAGAAGCCCGCGGTGTCGGCTATGTAGCCCCCCTCGGCGCCGGGCAGGTCGAAGAGCTCGGTATGGCGGGTGGTGTTCTTGCCGCGGCCGATCTTCTCGCTGATGTCCCCCGTGGTGAGATTTAAGCCCGGGAAGACGGTATTGAGGAGGGTGGACTTTCCCGCGCCCGAGGCTCCCGCCACGGCGGTGATCTTCCCCGCAAGGGCGGTATGGGCGAAGTCGGCGAAGGCCTGCACCCCCTCTCCCGTGTAGCAGGACAGGACGAAGGTACGGTAGCCCACCTTTCCATACAGGGCCGCGATTTTTCCCGCCCGCTTGGGGGATAGCTCACTCTTGCCCACGATGATGACGGGATCGATACCATTGAACTCCAGGATGGACAACAGCTTATCCACCGTGGGGATATCGGGGTCGGGGGAGGCGGCGGCGATGACCACCAGCATGGTGTCCAGATTGGCCAGGGGAGGGCGGATGAGGCTATTTTTGCGGGGGAGGATATCGTCGATCACCAGTCCCGTTCGTTCAGCAGAGGGGGTGACGATGCCGTCCACTACGGCAAACGAGGTGTCGTCGTACTGCACTACCACCAGATCTCCCACAAGGGGTGTGGTATGCTCGTGGCGAAAGGTCCCGCGGGCGCGGCACTCCACGGTCTGCCCCATCAGAGGGGAGTCAGGAATCCCCGCGTCAAGGCGGACGGTGTAGAGGCCTCCCGTCATTTTTATGATGCGTCCCGTTTGGGTGTAGGTCATGAAAATACTTCCTTTTCCTTGGTTTACCTATATGATACCCCAAAACCGTGATTTTGTAAAGTAGTATGGAAGAAAAAACTTGGAATTTCGGAGAAAAAAGCAGGATAAATTCGTCAAATGCCCTTGAAACTTAGAGTGTTTTGCGGTATAATATCGGTATCATTTCACTTTACTTCATTAGAATGGAACATACGCGAAAAGAATCATGAAAAAGCAAGCATACACCTTCCGCGAGGGACTGCGGGACGGCGTGCCCATCGGCCTTGGGTACCTGTCGGTCTCCTTCGGTATCGGCATTGCGGCGGTGGCGGTGGGGCTGTCCCCCCTCGTCGCCCTCATCATTTCCATGACCAACGAGACCTCGGCGGGTCAGAAGGCGGGCCTGGACCTCATCGCAGACTGTCTGCCCCTGGCCGAGGGCATCATCACTATGATTTTGTCCCAGCTGGTCATCAATCTGCGCTACTCACTCATGGGCATCTCCCTGTCCCAGCGGCTGGACAGTAGCTTCACCACTCCCTGGCGGATGCTTCTGTCCTTCAGCATCACCGACGAGATCTTCGCGGTGGCCTCCACCAAAAAAGAAAAGGTTGGCGTGTATTACTTCGCAGGTCTGGGCTGTATCCCCTATATCGGCTGGGCGGCGGGCACTCTCCTGGGCGCTTTGGCGGGGACACTCCTCCCCGAAATGGTGCGGGGTTGCCTCGGACTCATGCTCTACGGGATGTTCATCGCCATCATCATCCCGCCCGCGAGACGGGAGCGGGGGGTGCTCTTCGCGGTCTGTCTGGCGGTGGCCCTGTCCTGTGTTTTCTACTTCATACCCCTCTTTGATTTTCTGTCGGACGGTCTCGCCCTCATCATCGCGGCGGTAGCCTCGGCGGCGGTGGCGGCTCTGCTCTTCCCCGTGGCGGCGCCCCATGAGGATGTGGAGACCCCCGCGCCCGACGGCGGGGAGGTGAACGCATGAACGGAGAGCTGAATATGTCTATCGGTCATCTCGCCCTCTACCTCGCGGTCATGGCTCTGGTGACCTACCTCATCCGCATGATCCCCTTCACCCTCTTCCGCAAGGAGATCAAGTCTGCCTTCTTCCGCAGCTTTCTGGCCTACGTGCCCTACGCGGTGCTGGGGGCCATGACCTTCCCCTCCATCTTCTTCGCCACCGCTTCTCTCCCCTCGGCCATCGCGGGGACGGTTGTCGCCCTGATCCTGGCCTTCTTCCGTCGGTCGCTTCTGACCGTGGCGGTGGGAGCGTCGGGGACGGCGTTGATTGTGGAGCTACTATTGGGATTTTTTTCGTAGTGCATATTCTTCGTATCCAATTTCTTAACAAAAATCTAAACATCAATTATTCTTTATTGTTTCTACATTTCGATGATTGATACGCCTGATACATTGCGTATGCAGCCAAGGTAAAACCGTCATTAATGTTTCCCCTATATATTTCCTGTTCAAACTCCTCCAGTGGCATTTCTACTACTTCGCGTATACCTTCTTCCCGTGTGTTTTTATATACATCAATCTCCACTAAATAAACTTGTACTTTTCCGCTTGTCAACCCACTATCAGCAAAAATAGTGCCTAATTCTATTGGTTTTTTTATTGCTACAGCTCCTAATTCCTCACCAAGCTCTTTTTTTGCATTATCCATCACTTTTAGTCCTTCTTCACCAAACCCGCGAGGAAAGCATAGTTGTGTCTCTCTGGGAGCATGTCTGTATTGATTGATGAGAACAACATTGCCTCTACACATAGGAAATATTACAATTCCGCTTTGCTTTTTTCGGGGAACAACTCTTTCATATGGAAATATTCCATTATTCTCATCGATAATCGGGTCTACCACCATACGATTATACTTACTCTCATACATGATACCATATTTTTGTCCATACAGTTCTTCATTTCTGATAATATCCGCAACTACTTCTTGATCTTGAATATTTGCTATTGGATATTCTGATGATGGAGTTACCAAGTCTGGATTCTCTTTGTAGAAAGAAAAATACTTTTGAAGTTCCTCTGAAATATTCATCTCACATGGAGCAATATGATTGCGATTTTCTGTAACAGTTACATCTTCGTAAGATGTATAAGTTCTGTTTTTTTCGAAAAAAACATGACAAAAATCACCGAATACTCCAATAATTCCCACAACGGCTTCAGACAATGACAGAAAACGAGGGTTTATTTTGGATATAATGTTCGTTATTATTTCACCCAGTATAAAAAATACGATCGTCTCTATACCAAAGTAAACAAATGCTTTCCAAGACATTAAAGATTCATAGTTTTTCGTAATTAGATTATGAATTATTTCAAATACCACATTGAATGCAATTACTGAAATTAACGCAACTAATAATGAAAAAATTTGCCTTGGAACATTTTTTAAAAAATTCATTTTATTTTTTCTTCTTTGTTCCGAAAGCTTATATTCATATCTTGGTACTTTTTCAAAATTTTCCTCTCCAGTAATCCTCTCCACAAGGCGTAACCCTTTTTTAAAATTGGGTATTTCATCAATTCTTTCAAATTCTACAAATCTATTCGTTTCTTCCTGTAAAAACCGTATATCCGCATCCTTTCCGTTTTTCCAATGCTGTTCTAATCTGCTAAGGAAATCCCGAAAAAAGCTTGTATCTTGTTGAAAAATTGAATTTGGAGAACTGTCTAAATCTTTAATATTGTAATGCTTTGAAATATTACATATACTGACTTCATAACCATAACAAGCACAAATATTCAATATCGCTTCCGCGTATTGATAATACTTTTTTCTTTCTTCCTTGCATTGATCGTTCTGCATAGTCTTTAATAACTCACGAAAATAATTGGATCTATTATTATCTCCCCAACACGAAAGTTTTTTTAGGATGTTTACCGATTCTTTCCACTGAGGATCCGGATAATCGACTCTTTCGATATATTTCAAATAGTCACTAAATCTGTATTTTTTGGAGTATTCAATAGGATCTCGAGCATCTATATAAATATCTTTCATAGCACTCAAACGAAAAAGTGTTCCGAGAAACCAATAAAGATTTTTTAGCACATTTTCCATTTCATGCAGCTGTAGGTTGGTTTTAGTTTCTTGTTTTTCTTTTATTTCTACAAATAGATCGTAAATATCCTTTTCAGTTCTCTTACGTCGTTGTATATATTCATATATTTCAGTTAAATCAGAGTACATTAAACTGCGCCTGATTAATGATATTAATCTTTTTTGAGAATTCTTAATTGGCAATGCTGAATATAAGAAACAGTTTTCCTGATTATCAATCGAATTCAAAAGATACTGTGTCAATGATCGAACTCTACCATATTGTGAAATTTTTATTACTCCCTTTTCAAATAACCTTATGAAACTTTCGTAATAATCCAGATTATCCAAAAGACTAAAAAAAGCTCTGGAATCGATCAATTGATTACAAGTTAAAATGACAATATTGCCATTTTTTACTATTTCATCATAGAGAACTTTCTGCCCTTCAATTATTTCTTCATCTGTCCTTCTGACTGAATCCAATTCAAATAAATAAACAAATTTTCTCATATTTTCACCTCCAATTTGTTTAACGAAATTATACCACTTATATACATACAAGTCAATATTTTTCGTTCAAAAATACACAAAATACAAACTGAAAATGAATTTATGTTTGTGAAAGGAATGTTTCATGTCCACCAAAAAGATTCCCGAGCTCTTCGGCAGCATGGTCTTCAACGACGACGTCATGCGCTCCCGCCTCCCCCGCGAGGTCTACAAGGCTCTGACCAAGACCATCGAGAAGGGCCGCACCATCGATCCCGCCATTGCCGACGTGGTGGCCAACGCCATGAAGGACTGGGCCATCGAGAAGGGCGCGACCCACTATACCCACTGGTTTCAGCCTCTCACGGGTGTGACCGCCGAGAAGCACGACGCCTTCATTTCTCCCATCGCAGGGGATCGGGTGGTCATGGAATTCTCGGGCAAGGAGCTCATCAAGGGCGAGACCGACGGCTCCTCCTTCCCCTCGGGGGGACTGCGCGCCACCTTTGAGGCTCGCGGCTACACGGCCTGGGATCCCGCCTCCTACGCCTTCGTCAAGGACGGCACCCTCTACATCCCCACCGCCTTCTGCTCCTACACGGGTGAGGCGCTGGACACCAAAACCCCCTTGCTCCGCTCCATGGACGCCATCAGCGAGCAGTCCCTCCGCATCCTCCGCCTCTTCGGTGACACCACCACCACCCGCGTCACCACCACGGTGGGTGCCGAGCAGGAGTATTTCTTGGTCAACCGCGAGTATTTTGAGCAGAGAAAGGACCTGATCTACTGCGGCCGCACCCTTTTCGGCGCACCCGCTCCCAAGGGGCAGGAGATGGAGGACCACTACTTCGGCCCCATCAAGCCCAAGGTGGCCGCCTTCATGGATGAGCTGGACGAGGAGCTCTGGAAGCTGGGAATCAACGCCAAGACCGAGCACAACGAGGCCGCCCCCGCCCAGCACGAGCTGGCCCCCATCTACGCCACCACCAACATGGCGGTGGACCAGAACCTCATCATCATGGAGCATATGCGGCTCATCGCCGAGCGCCACGGGTTGGTTTGCCTCCTCCACGAAAAGCCCTACGCGGG
>JAFQOC010000057.1 GCA_017420845.1 Clostridia bacterium | reverse complement strand
GCTTCGCCCCTGCACCCCTTGGCGTAGCCGCAACCCAACGCACCGATAAACCCAAATTTGAATGATAACCGAATCGTTACCCCTCGATCTGCCCCCCTACCCCCTATCCAAAGGAGATCACCCATGAAAAAACTACTATCCCTGGCCCTCACCGCCCTCTTCCTCCTGTCCACCCTGACGGGAGCCCTTTCGGGACTGACCCTCACCGCCACCGCTGAAGAAGACCTCAGCGGGATCCGTGAGATCGAATTTGCCCGAAACGGTGTGGGGGGCACCCCCTACATGAGCGGACTGAACAACCCCGTGGGCTACGCTTTCACTCTGGATCCCGAGGTGCGGCTGTTGGAGATCACCGTCCCCGATTTCGCCACCTACTCCAACAATACCAATCTGGGTACCTTCAAGCTCTACGAGTGGAAGGGCGACCGCAATACCACCGTGGCTGCCAGCCCCATCGCGTCGCGGGACATCATCGACCACGTGGATCACACCGACCTGACCCTGGAGATCCCCGCCGCCTACAAGGTCACGGGTCCCCTCTACTTTGAGGTCATCTGCCTGGAGGGCTCAAGCTATACCCCCTGGAACGCCGAGGGCGGCCTCATTGATCCCATTGACGGCGTGGTCACCGACATGCAGGCTTATCTGGGGGGCAATCCCGCCAACCCCTTCGCCTGCAACATCACGGTCTGCGACATGGAGAACAAGTCTCCCTCCGCCTTTGTTACCTTTGCCTACGACTTCGCAAAGGGACTGACTGACGGGGAGGACGTGAACCAGAAGAATCAGATCCGGATCGAGAACAAGCAGGGCTACGTTACCTTCACCGCCGAGGGGGATGATCCCTACTTCCGCTTCTCCGACAACTACCAGCCCACCCCAAAAACGGGGGATCTGGCCTACGCCGTCATTGAATACCGCACCACCGCCTCGGTGGCCTCGGGCGAGGTCTACACCAACCGCAAGAGCGGTGCCCATTGGGGCGATCCCGGCTCTCACCTTACCTGGGAGTACATCCCCGACGGCGAATGGCATACCGTGGTAGCCGATGCCTCGGAGGTCTGGGGCAACGATGCAAGCGACGAGCTGTACGCCTTCCGTCTGGACCCCCTTTCCTCGGGAGCCAAGGTAGGGGATACCATCGACATCGCCTCCATCAAGTTCTTCGGGGACAAAATGTACGCCCAGTCCTATGCCGCCGACCGCGAGGCCTCCATCAGGGAGGACGAATCTCTCATGGTGGCCGAGGGCTCCGAGATCCTCGACTTTGGTGCGGGTAAGTTTGTGGCAGGACTGACCGCCGCGGACACCGCCAATGTCTACACCGAGTCCGTCTTCACCCGTATCACCGCCAAGGAAACCGCTACGGTCACGGTCAGCGGCCTTGACAGTGACCCCGCCTTCCGCTTCGTCACCCTCCTGGCCCGCACCGAGAGCGCTTCGGTCAGCGAGGGCATCACCCTCACCGCCAAAGCAGGCTCTGCCGACGCGCAGGGAAGCTACTCCATTCCCTGCGACGGCTACTGGTATGCCGTCACGGTGGAGCTCCCCCTTGACGCGGACGGTGCTCCCGTGGATACCCTCACCCTGACCCTCCCCGAGGGATGGGTAGATCTTGCCTATATCGGCTTCTTTGAGAAGTCCGAGTATTCCGATAAGTACGACTATCCCGGCGCTCTTTCGGATCATCAGTTTGTCCTCGGCGCCGCCAACGTCCCCGTCTATAACGTCACCGACCCCACCCTCGGCTCCCCCTTCTGCAGCGGCGGCCAGTCCATGGGGCAGAAATTCACCGCCACCTCCCCCGTCCGCGGCATCATCATCCCCGGCCACGCCACATGGGGCGCGGATCCCAATAACAACAGCGGCTATTTCAAGCTCTTCAAATGGAACAAGGACTACGGCACCACCGTATCGGGCACCCCGCTCTATACGCAGGATCTGTCCAACCTCAAGGACGGCGAGGATCTGGTCATCACCTTTGACGAGCTGCCCGCGGGAGAATACTGCTTCGAGGTCAAGATGACCACCCCCGGGGACAAGGCCTACACCGGCTTCAATACCGCAAGCGG
>JAFQOC010000626.1 GCA_017420845.1 Clostridia bacterium | reverse complement strand
GAGGCGGCGGAAGTGGGGCTTTCTCAAATAGAGCATGGAAGGGCTGAACTCGGCGGGATCGTCGATCTTCTCGATCTCGTGGTGGAGATTCTGAAGGTCGCTCTCATCGTAGAAGTCCTCCTCCATGGCCTCGAAGGAGTAATCGTGGATGCGGGTGCCCCAGCAGCCCCACTTGTTGCCGTAGGCGTAGGCCAAAAGCAGAGTGTCCCCCGACTTGATGTGGTGCTGTGCGTCGCCGGAAATGCCGCAGTTGTGGCACATCCAGCCGGTATTGACCTTGATGTTATTGACACGGGTATAGCGGAGGCCGTCGTCGGACTCGTAGACGGCGAGGATGCTGTTCTCCGAGAAGCGGCGGTCGGTGGAGAGGGCGATGAACTTGCCGAGGTCCTCGCAGTAGACCACGTCGTAGGAGTCGTTCCCCCCGCCCGTTCTCTTGGAGGCCATGCCGTGGTAGGTGAGCTTACCGGGCCAGTTCTCGTCGGTGATATCGGCGGTGGCCACGCGAGTCTCGCCGATGGGCTTGCCGTCTCTGTCCTTGGAGGTCCAGGTGTAGTAGATATAGATGGTTTCATCCTTGATAACAAAGGAAAATTCACCCGCGCCCCAGTTGTGCCAGTCCTCGTCGTAGTAGATAACGGGAGAAGGCTTGCCCTGCCAATGGAGGGTGCCGTTGGCCGTCTCCCGATGCTCGCCCCAGCCGTCGCCGCACCACCGCTCAAAGGGGCCCGTGGGGGACTTAGATCGGCCGATAAAGCCGTTGTTGCAGACGCCGCCGCCGTTGGCGAAGACGGTGGAGGTATAGCCGATGTAGTACCACTCGCCGTACTTGATGACGGCGGGGTCGCAGACCGAGAACCAGTCCATGGAGTCGGCCACGGGGTACATGACCACCTTTTCATCCGTCCAGGTCTTGCCGCCGTCAACAGAGCGGCGGTAGGTGAACCAGTCGGCCTCGTAGCAATCACCGGGGGAGGCGAACCAGGCGTGGCAGACCCCGTCCTCCACCATGATGGTGGGGCCGTAGCGGTAGCCCCAGGACTGGGACTTGCGGGGCATGTAGATGTCGCGGCCTGCGTCGGGGAGGAGGAGCTTGAAGTGTTGGGTCATGGTATGTACCTGCCTTTCGTTTTTAGTGAAGAGTGAAGAGTGAAGAGTGAAAAGCGGAGGTGCAAATCCTTCGGATTTGTCCATTTTTTATTTGAATGCGGGAAACCGAAGGTTTCCATCCACACCTATTCACTCTTCACTATTACCTATAACTTTTCTTTAGTCCTTCCACACAAAGTGATAATTGATGGACTCCCCTCCGTCTACGAGGATGCTCTGCCCCGTGCAGAAGGTGTTGATCACGGTGAGGAAATATGCCCAATCCGCCATCTCCTCGGGGGTGGCCCACTTTTTCAGGGGGGTCTCGTTCATGATCTGTGCCCAGAGGTCGGGATCGTTCATGACGCATTCGTTGAGGGGGGTGAGGACGCCACCCGGGTCCAGGCTGTTGCAGGTGGCACCGTAGGGGGCGACCCGCATGGCCACGTTCTTGGTATAGGCCAGCACACCGCCCTTGGAGGCGCAGTAGAGGGGAAATTCCGCCCCCGTGTGGGCGCTGGCCGAGCCGATGTGGAGGATGGACTTGATGGCGGGCTGGATGCCGTAGGTCTCGGTCATGTGAATGAGGGCCATGAGGTTTATATCAATGTCGGCCTCGTTCTGGGTGCCCGCGTTATTGATGAGGATCTCGATGCCGTCCAGGGCGGGGAGCGCATCGTAATCGCGGATATCACAAACGTAGTGGGTATAGGCGGGGTGGTCGATGCTTCCCTCCTTGCGGTCGATGCCCACGACGGTATGGCCCTCGGCCAGGAACTTCACCGCGATGGCGCGGCCAATGCCCTGTGCGGTGCCAGTGATGAGAACTTTCATGAACGGCTCCTTTCTTTATGCTCCAGATACTCACGGCCCACGTTCTGCTGCTTCCACTTTTGGGTCATGCGGTAACCGATGGGAGAGAAGAGGATCTCCATGACAAGCTCGGCCCCGGCTCCCGTAAGGGCGCACATGGCGCACTGGAGGACCGTCCAATGGAAGCCGTCCCAGAAGACGGGGGCAAAGATTGTAAAGACTATGATGGAGAAGAGGAAGTTGTCGAAGAACTGGCCGATAAAGGTAGAGACGTAGGCCCGCATGGCGTAGGCAAGCTTGCCGTCGGGGTTCTTTTGGAAGGCCTTACCGATGAGCCAGTTGAGGGTGTTGTTCAGCAGGGCCGAGGCGAGGAAGGCCACGGTACTGCCCAAGAGGATGAACCAAGTCCCGCCGAAGATACCGTCAAAGGCGGTGTAGTCCCCCGCGTTCGAGGGGATAGCGGCGGCTATGAAGAAGATGGCGCAGGTCAGAAGGTTAATGCCGCAGGCCAGAACCGAGACCCGGTTGGAGGCCCCGGGGCCGAAGTGCTTGGTGATGATGTCCATGCACATGAAGGATAGCCAGGAGATGAGGATCCCACCGTCCAGGGCGATCCAGGGGAGCTGGAGGAGGGTCTTGTTGGCCAGAAGGTTCATGCAGATCACCGAGACCACGAAGAGGGTCACCACCGTGGCGGGGATGGAGCGCAGGAGAATTTTGGTGTCGGTGTATTCACGGCGGAGCCATGAGAGGAGTGATTTCATGAGGAGTTTTCCTTACTTATGTAACTTCAAAATGGGGTCGTTTGAGAGATACGAGATACACGCCGAGCAGGGCTCGGCAGATACAAGATACAAGATATAGAAACGGAAGTCGCCGTAAGAGTTTTTGCATATCTCCTCTTTGTATCTTGTAACTTGTATCTCACCGAAAAACTGCAATCTTCACAACTGCTTCCGCAGCTTCTCCAGCGCCGCCTTCTCCACTCTGGACACCTGGGCCTGGGAGATGCCGATCTCGGCGGCGATCTCCATCTGGGTCTTGTCCTTGTAGTAGCGCAGGGATATGATCTTCTGCTCACGGGGGGTCAGGGTCTTGACGGCCTCGCGGAGGGCGATGTTTTCCAGCCAGGACTCGTCGGTGGAGTCGCGGGAGGTGTCCGAGAGCTGATCGATAACGTAGAGAGAGTCCCCGT
>JAFQOC010000625.1 GCA_017420845.1 Clostridia bacterium | reverse complement strand
GTCCTCCTTGGTATACTAATCGAAAATGCGGGTCTTCTCCCGATCAAAGGTATTGACAGCGGTGCCCGCGTCGATGATGGAGACCCCCGACAGGGTAGCCGACAGGTTGTGGGTGGGCAGAAGAGAGCCCGAGGCGATGGTCCACGCGTTCTGAACCAGGGGCTTGCCGTCGTAGACCCTGACGTTTCCGTTGGAGGAGACCGTCAGGGGTCTGGGGTTCACCGTCAGGGTGCCGTCGGTGACCGAAATATCGTAGTTTTGGGTGACGTCCTTCCCTTCCCCGTCGGTGACCCGGGCGGAGTTTTGGACATAGGTGTGGGGAGCCGACCCAAAGGTCACCTCGCCCTTGGCCTGCAAAGTCAGGGTATGTCCCTTGGGGAGGGTATAGGGAGAGGGATTCACCGTAAAGTTCCCCGCCTTGAGGGGAGTACCGTCGTAGATCTTCTCACTGTTATCCAGCTTCACCGACAGGGGGCGGGGGGTGATCTCCAGGGTGCCGAAGGTGTAACCCGTAATGTTATAATTGGAGGTGATATTCTTACCGTCTCGCCAGAATTCCACCTGCAGGTGGTTGGTGGAGGTGCCTATGTCGCGGCGGGTGGTGGCGCCCACAGCACGGTACTCGTCACCCACCCCGTTTTCCACGGTGACGTAGGGGTAGGACTGATCCTCTCCATTGTAGATCAGGGAGCCGCTTTCGGTGTGGATCGTGACGGCGCGGGGGGTGACGGTGAGGGTGCCCTCCTTGACGAAGACCGAGTAGTTATGGGTCTCCTCCATCCCTCTGCGGTTCAGCACCGTGAAGGTGAGGATATTGGGGGCGGTGCCCACGTCCAGAATGGTGGAGGCGGTCTGTACCTCCAGATAGTGGCCGCTGACGAGGGGCGTGCTCTGATCCACGAAGTATTGATGGTAGTCCAGGGGGTAGCCCGCATAGGTGAAGGAGCTGCTGCCCGCCTGCACGATGAGGGGGCGTTTCTCCACCGTGAGCTTCCCCGACTTGACCGTGATGCTGTACAGGTCGGTAACATCGATACCACCGGAGTTGTAGATCCGCAGCTCGGGGGTGTTGGTCTTGGTACCCGCGTCGATGAGGGTATCGCGGAAGACCGCCACCAGATTATCCCCGTTCAGGAGCGTCCCGCTTGTGATCTCGTAGCCATCGTAGGACAGGGCGGTATCGTCGAAGGTCTTGGAGGCGTTTTGTACGGTTACCGTCAACGAACGGGGTCTGAAGCTGACGGTCACCCCCTCGGGGCTCGCGACGGTGTAGCAGGAGAGACGGTCGCCTCCCTTCTTGTCGGTGATACGGAGGGTGGAAAGGTTGGGATAGGCGGCGGTGGTAGCGGCACCACGGTCAGCAAGGACCACGTCGCAGGTAGCCTGATCTCCCTTGGCCAGCCCCACAGCCTTGACGAGGGGAAGCTCCCCATAGACGGGGTTGGTGTTGGTAATCGTCAGGGTCAGATCGCGGGGGAGAACCGTGATCTCATAGGTATCGGTGTAGTTTCTTTCGCCGAAGGAGGTCTTGCCCCAGGCGCGGACCGAGTAGGTACCGGGAAAAACGGGCTTACCCTCGACCCAGCCGTCCCCGCCTGCGTCCTTGTGCTCGTAATGGGTCTTCGACAGGACAAAGCCGGCGCGGAAGGGGAATTTGTCACCGTAGGTGGTCTCGGCGGGGCAGTCGGATTCCATCACGAGAAGCCCCCGTGTCATGACCATGACCGAAGCGGTCAGGATCACGGCCACCAGGGCGACCAGAATGATGAAGCGGCGGGCGTATATTTTACCGAGTATGCCCGCGACGCGTTTCATCTTTTCGCGATAGGCGTCGTACTGCATAGGACCTCCATTGGAATAGCGGGGGGAGTGATGGGTAAGATACAAGGATACGAGATACGAGATACGAGATACGAGATATGAGATGCAAAACATAAGGCGGGAAGCGGAAGCAACCGCAAGGGATTCCCTGAATATCCTGTATCTTGGGCCGAGCCCTGCTCAGGCTTGCCCGACGCGTATCCCGTATCTTTTTACGGCCTTTTTACGGCGCGATCACCCGCAGGGTGCCGGGCAGGGTGTCGATGGCGTAGCATCGGGTCACGTCCTCCCCGTCCTTGTTGTGAATGGTCACGGCGGTGATGACATTCTGGGAGCGGCCGATGGTGGTGCGGGAGCCCTCTACCGAGTAGTAAACAATGCTGTCCCCGTCGGCCAGGCTTCCTTCGACGATCTCCAGGACATTGGCCGTGAGGGGTTCCCCGTCCATGACCTTTTCGGCATCCGCCGCCTTGAGGGTGAGCTCGGCGTGGGTGACGGACAGGGTGCCGTAAGCCTTGCGTATCAAGAAATAGTTGGCGGTACGGTCCACCCGATTTCCGTCTCCGGAATCGTACCAGACGCGGACCTCAAAGGCGGCGTATACACGCCCAACGGCGGTCTGACTGCCCGTGGGGGTGACAGTAAGAGAATAACCCTCAGGCAGAGTCCCCGCCACCATGTGGATACCCTCGGTGGTCAAAGGGGTTCCATCGTAGACCTGGGATCGGCTATCCGAGGAGAACCAAAGCTCCTCCAGATACACGAACAGATCTCCCGCGCGGGTGGTGATATCAAAGAGGTGGGTCACGTCGGTGCCCTGTGGGTCGTAGATAGAAATGCCCTGAATGGTGGTGACGGTGTGACCGCAGCTGCTGCGGATGCCCGAAACCGTGGCTTTGTAGGTGTAGCCCAGAGCCTCAAACTCCTCAAAGCCCTCCAGAACCCCCGAATGAGATACCGATTCGCCCGTATACCTCACCGCCATATTCTCAGGCTTGAGGGTGACGGCGCTGATGTTCTGAGGAGTGCGGTTGGCCACGTCCACGGGAGCCCAACCCAAGTTGTTCACGTACACCTCTACCCAGGCGTAGGCATCCTCGCCCGTCACGTTCACGGTGCTCCCGGTCTCGGTGTTTGCCAGGTAACCCACGGTATAGCGAGCGGGGATCCCCAGCATACGGTAAATCAGGGTAGCGGCAGCGGCCAGATGGCGGGGGGTAACGGCGGTGGGATTCTCCAGGAAAGTCACCACCGTGTTGGAGGCTTCATCCAGAGCCGTATCGTACCGATTGGCGGGCAGGGTAGGATACAGAACCCGCAGGTAGACGGCTACCGCCTCAATGACACCGGGGTCCCCCCCCTGCCAGCCCTGCTGCGCAATGAGGGTCGACAGGTAGGCGGCGGTCTCGGCATCCACAAAGAGATAGTGCTCGTAGGCCTCGCTCCGGAAATCCGACTCATTCACGATGGGGGGAATGACGGACTGATAGGAAGGGGGCACGCTGTAGTAATCCACGGAATAAGGGTACCGACCGTCCCCCGTAACACGGAGATCCGACACCGTAACCGGAGGCGGCGAGGTGGGGGTGACAAAGTAGGGCACGGCGTAGGTCCCCATGGGAGAATCCAGTCGTACGCTATGGGTGGGATATTTTTGCTGAACCGAGTAGTACAGGCCGGGCAGATAGGCGACCGAATAGGTTTCATAGAGCAGCTGCCCGCAGGGAATACCGGGAGCAAAGCCCGTCCCCGTATAGTCTCCGAAGCTTTTGAGCTTGAGAAGAAGGCGATCCTCCACGTCAGAGGTCACCCAAAACACGGTGTTTTCGTACATACTCGGCGGGATGGAGGAGGAGGAGGCCAACCCTCCCTTGACCCCCGCCATCAGATCTCCCCAGGTAGCGGGATCGTCCACGGGATCGGTGGGGGCAGGGGTGTCCACCCCGGTCTCATCGAAGGTGGTATCGGGTTCCACGGGAGGCAGGGTCCCGCCTCCCGTGCCCGTGCCGGTCTCGGTGCCGGGTCCGGGAGCTCCGCCGGGAGCAGACCCCGTGACCTCCACGTAGCGCCAGCCAAAGCCTTCCTCGTAGACCTCCACCCAGGCGTGGGCGTCCATGCCCTTGACGGCGGTAGTCTCCCCTGCCTCTACGTCAGCCATAAAGCCCACGGTGTAGCGGGCGGGGATGCCGAGAGCGCGGTAGAGGAGGGTGGCGGCGGTGGCGTAGTGGCGGCAGACGCCCTCCTTGTAGGCGCCCAGGAAGGCCAGGGCCACGTTGGGCTCTTTATCCAGATTCTGGTTATAGGCGAGGTTATAGGTGGCGGCGTTTTGAATGTAGGTAGCCACCTTTTGCACGATATCGGGGTCGCCGGGGTCAAAGCCCTGCTCCTCGATGATGAGCTTCATGTAGGCCATGGTGGTGTCGTCCACATACAGATAGTTCCGCCTGACGAAATCGGCGTAGGCAGCCTCATACTCGGCCAGGGAATATTCGACCAAAGAAGCATATGCGTGGGTACCATAGGGACGGTAGTGGAGGGTATAGGGACGGTCGGTGGTTCCCATGGCCTGCACGTCGCTGGGTTGCAGACGGGAGAGGTCTGCCTCTGCCACAACGTAATAGGGGATCACCCGCACATCCATTTTCGGTGTAATGGACAGGGGGTAGCCCGTAAAGGGCGTGATCTCATTCATGAGATAGTGGGGCATGTATAGAGCCGAGTAGCCGGCCCCATTGATCGCGGGTCCATAGGCGTTGGCCTCGTCCCAGCCCTGCCCCGTGTAGTCGCCAAAGGCCTGCATCATGAGGTAGAGGGTATCGGTCTTCTCGGCGTAGATCTCCATGACGGTGAGCCGGGAGGCTATGCCTGCAGCCAGGGCGCCGGGGGGCATACCGATATTCCCGTTCATACCCGTCAGAAGATCAGCCAGATCCTCGGGGCCGTAGGGCAGGTCATCGGGATCCAAAGGCAGATCGCCCCACTCCGCGGGGAGGGTATCCCACTCGGGGGGCAGGGTATCCCATCCCTCAGGGAGGGTGGGAAGCTCGAAGTCGGGGTCGGTCTCAAGGGAGGGGGGCAGGGTGGGCCACTCAAAGCCGCCCTCCCAGTCGGGGAGGGTCACGTCGGGCTCGGGAGGGAGGGTGCCCGTATCTCCACCGTTTCCGGAGCTGTCGGGATTCCAATCTACGGATATATCCTCGGGATCCAGGGTGACGTCTTCCAAGGAGGGACGGAAGGGGCGGCGGGTGGTCTCCTCGGGGGTGCCGTCCCCTGCGAAATCTCCGCAAACGGCCACCAAAAGAAGCACCGCCAGCAGCAGTACCGTGGTCACAAGGGCCACGCAGAGGGTGCGGATCAGCGTATTTTTGTCCGAGAAGGTCATGGTTTTCTCCTCCTTTCCTGCCTCGAACCGGCATTTTCTAAACAGATTGTTTATAAATCAATCACGCGTTTCTCTTGAGTCTCGTGATAGCCTCGCGGCAGGCCGTCATGTGCTCGGGGCCGAACAGGTCGTCCAGATAGGCGAGAAGCCCGTCGGCGGCACCGCGGAGATAAATGGGATTCTGGGTCTCCAGCTTGCGGATAACCTTCTTGGCCAGTATATCGTCCAGAGCCACCAGCTCGTCGCCGCCGCAGGCGATGAACACGGGAATGTAGGTGTGGATCTGCTTCATGATACGGTTTCCGAAGGTAATGTGGAAATGCTCGATCATGTACTGATCCAGCATCTGCAGTCTCTTGCGGTTGCGGCTGCTGACGGCGTAGGTCTTGGTAGCCTCCTCCGCCAGGCGGGCGAAGCGCTCCGCCGACAGGGGCAGGGGCTTTGTGGGGGGAGCGGTGAACCGCTCGCTCTTGCGATCCAGATCCAGCACCATGGCTCGGTCGTAGACCTTATCCGATATGGCGAAGGTGGAGTCGTCGTTGTTGGCGGTACCCACGAACCACATGTTCACGGGCAGCTTGATGCGGCCGTCCCTCAGGCGGGCGGGGTCGCTTTCCCAGGTGTCCGAGACCACGGTCAGATACCGCTCCTCGGGGTTGGGCAGCTCCAAAAGGGAGAGAAACTCCGCGAAGTAGTATTCCACCCGCGCGATGTTCATCTCATCCAGCACCGTGACGTACATATCCCCGGAATACTGAGCCTCGTACATCTTTTCCAGCAGGATGGTCTCGTTGAAGCGCTTGGTAAACTCATTGTAGTAGCCCACAAGATCAGTCCGCTCCTTCCACATGGGCTGGACGGGGATAACCGTGGAGCGGTTGTCCACGAACTCCCCGAAGGCGTGAGCCAGGGAGGTCTTACCCGTACCCGACATACCCTGCAAAATGAGGATCTTGGACACGGCCATGCCTGCCACGAAGCGGCGGATATCGTCGATCTCGTAGTAAAGCTTCAGCTTGTAGGCCGCAAAATGGCGGAAGTCCTCGCAGAATCTCTCCAAGGTGACGCTGTCGTCATAGGAGCGGTGCCCGTATCCAAAGCGGTTCGCCTCAATGCGGTTGAGCATGCAGAATCGCCCCTCGGCGGTCTCGGGGGGGGGGGTGGGGGGTGGGACAGCGGTATCGGGAGGCGTATCGGGCTTTTTCTTGCCGAATACCGTAACCAGCAGCAGAGCCACCAGCAAAACGGGAATCAGCAGAAGAAGAACCATGACTACGGCTCCCATCACGGCATCCCGCAGGCCGCCTCCGACCATGCCCCAGATCAGAAGGATCACAAGAACAGCCTCCAGCGCCACCGTCAGGATCATGAGCCTTTTCCGTGTTTTTTTGGTCAGTTTCAATTTCATATCGTACGGTTTTGCGGCTTACTTTTTGCCGCTTTGCCCCTTGATGGATTTGGGATTGAGCAGGTCTCGGCGGATCTTGCGCTTGGTTTTTTTCCAGACCCGGCTATACAATTTCACAAAGGCATCCAGCTCCCGCTCCAGCTCGTTGAAGCCTTCCTCGTCGGTCATGGCATCCACCTCTTCGGCGGAAATATCCCCCTCCAGCATCCGCTTCCCCAGCACGCGGGCGCGGAGCAATCGGGTCTCCTCCACCAGCTCGTCGTAGGCGGCTCTGTAGCGGTCTGCCTCAGCCTGCTTGGCGGCCAGAGTGGCCTCCATGGCAGAGACGGCTTCCCGACGGCGAGCCTCGATCTCACGGGTCTCCGCCTCCCATGCCTCCCGCTCCGCGGCCTGCTCTCCCACCAGGATCGCTTGCTCACGGCGGTGACGGAGGTCAGCCTCCTGCAAGGCCAGAGCGTGAGCCTCCTCCACGGCGGCCACCTCACGGTCAAAGCCCTCGATACGGGCTTGCAGATCCTCCACCGTCCCGGTAAGAGCCAGCTCGGTTTTCTTGCGGCGATCCAGCTCGGCGTGAAGGGGATCCAGACGGTCCAGCTCCCCGTGAAGGGCGCGAATCAGCTTTTCCAGCTCCAGGATGTAGGCCTCGGGTGCCTCACCCTCCCGTTCCAGACGGCGGCGCAGGCCTTCCAGCTGCTCCGCGCGATGGCGGAGCCCCCGCAGGCGTGTCTCGTTTTCGTCCTTTTCCATCTCGGCCTTCAGCTCGGGAGTCAGCCCCAGGCCGTGACGGTAGGTCAGATGGGCCAGCAAAAGCTCAACGTCGGCCACATCCTCGGAAAGGCTTCCCTCCCCCGCACCCACCGTGTGGATCTCGCGGGTGATGGTGTAGCCGTCTCCCTCGTAGGCGATGACGTAATCGTAGAGGGCCACGGCGCCCTTGAAGTTGTTGTCCATCTTCAGGACATTAGTTTTTGTGATAGGGGGCTTGAGCATGGCGGCCTTTCCCGCGCTCTCCATAAGGGGAGTCGCCAGGAAGGCCTGGACGGTTTTGAGGATCAGGTCCATGCGGTCCAGCATGTCCCTGGCGGGATTGTGCAGACGCAGATAGGGGTCATCGGGGCGGGTGTCCTTCAGATCGGCGTTCAGAGAAAGGGTTCGACCGAACAGGGTCACCTCCCCCGACAGGGTCAGCTGTCCGCTGTAGAGATTGGTCAGCTCCAAAAGCTTGCGGTAGCGAAGGGTAACGAAATCCCGCAGGTAGCAGAGGAGCATATATAAAAAACGGTTCTCGTACACGGCGTAATCGCTGAGCCGCTCCACGGTGTACAGCTTGTCGGGGATAATATCCTCCCCCTCGGGAGCACGGGTAATGAGCTCGGCGTGTCGGGCCAGATGCTCCACCGAATCCTTGGAAACGTGCCGGACCCTTTCAATGGGCACCACCTCGCCGTTGGAGTAGATGAACTGGCGATCCTCCTTGATAGCCTTTTCGATATGAACCAGTCCGGTCTCAATGGCGCGGATCCACGCCTCGTCTACGGTACAGTATATCCGTGTCACCGTGATCGTCTGTTCCCGGGGCGCGTCCGCCAGGCTATGGCGGTCCCTCTCACAGTCCCGTTGCCCCGAGATCAGCGCCTTGTAGGCAAGAAATGCCCGATAGTACGCATCTGACTGATTCATAGGAAGGCTCCTTTCCGAAAATTTTGGATCACGCGTTTCTCTTGAGTCTCGTGATAGCCTCGCGGCAGGCCGTCATGTGCTCGGGGCCGAACAGGTCGTCCAAATAGGCGAGAAGCCCGTCGGCGGCACCGCGGAGATAAATGGGATTCTGGGTCTCCAGCTTGCGGATAACCTTCTTGGCCAGTATATCGTCCAGAGCCACCAGCTCGTCGCCGCCGCAGGCGATGAACACGGGAATGT
>JAFQOC010000624.1 GCA_017420845.1 Clostridia bacterium | reverse complement strand
GGGGATTCAAAAAATTTCAAATCATATATTCTACCATAATTCACCGTGAAAATCAATAGGTTACGGAAATTTTCATAAAAAAACGCAAAAAAGCTCCCGTCTTAAGGCGGGAGCTTGGGGGATCAGTTGGCGGTTTCGTCGGCCTTAGGGGCGGGAGGGGGTGGTGCGATCATGTATTTTTCAATGACGGGGTAGGCCGCGAAGGTGTACATGAAGCCGCAGAAGCCCAGAAGGCAGAGGAAGGGAAGGATGAACACGGCGGCCAGAAGACGACCCAGGAACAGAATGAGGGCGATGAATATACCCGTCAGCAGTCCCATACCCAGAAGGGCCATAACGTTGCGTTTGATGCCCATGACGGTGAAGATCAAGGCGTTTTTCAGGATCTTGCCCATTTTCATGTCGAAGGTGACCAGCATGAGATAGGTATAGAAGCGCATGATGCCGTATATGACGATGAGGGCAAAGATCATGACGTACATGAAGCCGTTACCTCCGCCGGCGGGGGCGTTGTAGAAGTAACTGAAGTCAAACACCAGGGCAAAGATGGCGGCGGAGTCCAAAAGCCCCATGAAAAAGCCCTGCTTTTTGTTTCGCTTAATGGCGTAGAAGTAGTCCGAGAACATGAAGACGCCGTCGCCGCGAACCAGATTTCGCAGGATGTAGGTGGTGCCCACCTTCTGCCAGCCGTAGGTGATTACGTGGAAGAGAATGAGGGCGGCCATGACCCAGTGTGCCCAGGAGTTGAACACGGGCATTTGGTGGAGCAGGCCGGCGGCACTGTTGAACAGAGTCATGCCCTCGGTTGTGGGCAGGGCGGTCTGGGCGCCCAGAAGAACGCTGTACAGAGGAGAATACTGGGTGGATACCTTGGGGCCTCCCCAGTAGAGGAACAGACAGCCCAGCAGGGGCAGAATCTGAACCAGCATAAAGAAATTCAGGGTAATGAGCTTCCAGAATTTTCGCCCCCAGAGCTTGAAGAAGCGTTTCAGGTTTGGGGTGGTGTCCTCCCCCTTTTCCACGCCCTTGCCGTCACGCATGGGGTCCAGAAGCTTGAACTTTTTCTTTGTCGTACTCACGATTCGTCATCCTTTTTTTGAAATGATGGATTGAGATCAGCCGCGATTTTGTTTACCCATTTCCTCGGCTCTGGCCGTGCAGGCCAGCATGGCGTCCATAATCACGCCGTGGAAATCCCGATCGGCCAGCACGCGCATGGCTTGCTCGGTGGTACCGCCCTTGGACGTGACCCGACGGATCTGCTCTTCGGGGGTCAGTCCGCCCTTCTTCAGCAGGGTGGCCGCGCCGATGACCACGTCGCAGACGCAGTCCAGCATACCTTCATCGGGAATACCCTGGGCCAGGGCACTCTTGTAGATGGCGTCAATAAAGGAGAACACGTAGGCTGGGGAGGAGCCTGTGACCGAAATAATGCGGTTCATGTCAGCCTCATCGATAACTGTCACCGATCCCGAGGCCTCAAAGAGGGAGCGAGCGAAGGCGAAATCCTCGGCGGAAACGTCGGGGGTGCTGCAAATGGCGCTGACACCCATACCGATGAGCATGGGGGTGTTGGGCATGACCCGTACCACGGGGGCACCTCTCAGAGCGGTCTTGATGGTTTCGGTGGAAATACCGGCGGCAATGGTGATGATAAGCTTGTCCCGGATACCCTCTACCTCAGCCAGTTGGGGCAGGATTTCGGGGAAATTCTGAGGCTTGACGGACAAAACTATGCAGTCCGCATTTTGCGCAGCCTCTTTGGGAGAGGGAGCCGCTACGGCACCCTTGGCCACGTAGGGGGCGCACTGTGCGGGGAAACGGTCGGAGAGAATCAGCCGGGAATATTCCAGAAAACCGTTTTTAACCGCACCGTTGATGATGGCACCGGCCATATTGCCGACACCAATGAAGGCGATTTTACGCATGAAACAAAAACCTCGCTTGAGAAACAAAAATACATTATATACTATACCATAAAATTGTGAGTTGGATATGAACAATCGAGTTTTTTCTCGTTTTTTTCTGAAAAAAGTGACCCGAGAGTGAACCAAAGCTTTGGTTTTGGGAATGCATTTGCGGATTTGCTTGTAAGGATGGACGGTGGGGCTAGTTTTGCATATACTGGACTACGCGGGTGTTGCTATGGGGCTCAGTGCTGGTTGCCGCTGATTAGGCGTAATTTCAAATTGCAGTTTATCGGAGCGTTGGGTTGCGGCTACTCCAAGGGGTGCAGGGGCAAAGCCCCTGCACAAAAGCGCGAGGGGGGCGGTGTCGGCGGGGGGAACGCCCTCTGACGCGCGGCGGAAGCCGCAAGAAAATGGGCTATATCGAATAACATACGGCAAATGGATTTGCCAAAAATCCATGTGCTCACAGCGATTTTCTTGCACCTACCGGTGCGCGCCGAGGCGCTCAAGGCCGCCCTCGGCACTGCCGGCCGTCCGTTTTAGGTTCTGGGGGCAAAGCCCCCAGAAT
>JAFQOC010000623.1 GCA_017420845.1 Clostridia bacterium | reverse complement strand
GGGGCTTCGCCCCCTTGACCCCCATCGTTGCCGTAGAGGGAACGTGGGTGGCCTCACCCCGATAAACCGCAATTTACCGCCCTCTCAAAAGCCCCTTCGCGTTCCGCAAAAGCTCCAGAATCGCCCGAGCGTTAAACGCCAGCATCAGGACAAACACCCCCGCCGCCGCGCCGTACATGAGGAGCATATACTGCACGTTCCTCTCGGAAAACGTCACGATCACCGTCAAAGCCCCCATCAGCGCCGTGTTCACAATGAGCCGCCCCCACTCCCCCTTGAAGGGAATGAGTCGCCGCCCCGTCACAAGGCGTAGGATACACACGGCAAAATAGCTGGCAAAGGTGGCCACCGACGCCCCCATGGCCCCGAAGGGCGGGATGAGCAACAGATTCAGCACCACGTTCAGCACCGCCCCCGCCAGCGCCGTCAGCATGGACCCCACCGTCCTCTTGCTGGCGAAATACACCGACCCCAGGAAGGTGCACAGGGCGGTGAACACCGTAGCGAAGGTCAGAGTGGGAATGTAGACCCAGGCCTCCACGAAGTCCCCCGCAAAGAGGAGCCCCGCCAGAACCCGAGAGCCCAGGATCAGACACCCGCCCCCCAGGAAGGCCAGGGTGGTGTAGACTCGCCACACCTTGGAGTAGAAGGCAGCGCAGGCCTCGGGATCCTCCTCAGCGGATACCGACAGCTTCCACGCGCTGTCAAAAATAGCGATGGCGTAAATGAGCAGATTGGGGATCTTGTAGGCCGCGGTGTACAAGCCGTTCATCTCGGGAGAGCACATCACGTCCACCATGTAACGGTCAGATACTCCCGTGATCCACCAGAAAATGGTGGTGGGCACCAGAGGCAGGCAGAACTTCAGCATGGTCACGATGGTCTGCTTGGAAATGCTCCTCGGCTTCACCGCCCGCCACAGACGGGTGAACAGAATGAGGAACACCGTGGTCACAAGGTCCGCCAGAATGACGGCCGCCACGTACCCCGTCACTCCGAAATCCAGTACGGGGAGGAACAGGATGTTGAACCCGATCACCAAAGCGGTATTCAGGATTCCCTGCCCCGCGAAAAGCTTGGTGCGGCCAATGGCACATAGGTACTGGGACACCACCGTGTGCAGGTTGGCCACCACTACGTAAGCCGCTATGAGCCATACGGATCCTTCAAAGCGGGGAATGAAGCCCAATAAGGGAGACAGGCAGAGGAACACCACCGACCCCACACCGTAGACCAGCAGTCCGTTGGTGAAGAAGGCCTCCTTGTCCCCATCCTTCGCGGCGGCAGAGCGGAAAATGCCCTCGCTGATGCCTACGCAGGCCAGGGGAATGAGGAGATTGGCCATGTTGGTGATGAGCTCAGCCGTGCCGAACTCCGCCTCGGTCATGCAGGCGGTGTACAGACCGATCATGAAGAACATGAGCAGCTTGGAGAGGAGCTTGCCCACGGTGAAAACGGCGGTGTTGGTCAGAAGTCGCTGGTACTTGCTTGGGGTCTTGGGGGTGCTCTCGGGCATATGCTTCCCTCCCTTTCTTTTTTTATTCTATCTATTTATTGTACCAAATCCCGCCCCCATAGTCAAGGGGTTGGGCGTAAATTTTCTGAAACCGGTGGTTGAGTGAAAACGCTCACGAAAGCAGAAACGACCGAAAGCCCCCAAAGCGGCCCTCGGTCGTTTCTATCGGTGCATACGATCGGAAGAAATCAGCAATCCGCGTCAGCGATCGGCGATCTGCGTCAGCGATCAGCGATCTGCGTTAGCGATCGGCGATCTGCGTTAGCGATCGCAGTTCTCCCAGTTGTGGTAAACGTCCAGCACGTCGTCGTCCTCCTCCAGCACGTCCAGAAGCAGACCCATGAACTTGATGTCGTCATCAGAGGTCAGCTCGGTGTAGGTGGAGGGGATCTTGGTCACCTCGGCGGAGTTCAGGTTGTAGCCCAGAGCCTTCAGCTCGTCGGCGATGGCGTAGACGTCGGCGGGATCGGTGGTGATCTCGTAGATGCCCTCGGTGGCGGCGAAGTCCTCGGCGCCGGCCTCCAGAGCCTGCTCCATGATGGTGTCCTCGTCGTAGTCGCCGTCCTCGTCATTGATGACGATCATACCCTTATCCTCGAACATGAAGCTCACACAGCCCGAGGTACCCATGTTGCCGTGGTACTTGGAGAAGTAGGAGCGGACGTTGCCCGCGGTACGGTTGCGGTTGTCGGTGGAGGTCACCACAATGACGGCCACGCCTGCGGGGCCGTAGCCCTCGTAGGTAATCTCCTCAAAGCTCTCGCCCTTGGAGCCCTCGGCCTTCTTGATGGTGCGCTCGATGTTGTCGTTGGGAACGTTGTTGGCCTTTGCCTTCTGGATCAGATCGCGCAGCTTGGAGTTGGAGGCGGGATCGGGACCGCCCTCCTTGACTGCGATGGTCAGCTCCTTGCCGATCTTGGTAAAGATCTTAGCCTTGGCCTTGTCGGTCTTTTCCTTCTTGTGCTTGATGTTCGCCCATTTGCTATGTCCGGACATGATATATACCTCTCAAAAATAAATTTTATTTGTTTATAACGGGCGCACACGCAGGTGCGCCCCTACGAATAAAACGGTCCGCAATACTTTCTTAATCCATGGGTAGGGGCGCACCTATGTGTGCGCCCTAAACCACGGCCAAATCTATTTTTAGTTCTTCTGCATCCACCTCATCGGATTCTCATAAATATACTTTCGTCTGGTAACAAAATCATTCTGATCACGAATGATGTGTTCAAAATAACTCCTTTGCCAGATATGCTTATCGAATGGTGGAAACAAACCTTCCCTAACACCGCGTATATACTCATTGGTCGTCTGTGTCTTGAACCACTTAATTATTTCCGGTAGGGGCGCACCTATGTGTGCGCCCGTCTCATCATATACCCCCGGGTTTTGCAGGATAAAATGGATATGATCGGGCATGATGATATAAGCTGATAAGAGCGCATTTGCATACTTCTTCTCAATCTCCCGCAACCATTTTACAATAATCTTCTCGGGATGGTTCGGGCGCACACACCGGTGCGCCCCTACCTCGTCCGAAACAATATCTCCGAACAAGCGAGCGCTCTTGTATGTGCAGATGGTAATAAAGTACGCATTACCTTTGGAATAATCATAATTCTGCAACCGAATTTGTTTTCTACTTGGTATTGTCATGGCTGAAATCGGATCAGATCTTCTCAGTCTTCCGCAAACAGATCAACCCGAACGCGCTCCCCAAAACGTGCTTGGTAGCCGCAGTCAGCGCCAGTCTGGTAGCCTTCACGCCCTCATCCTCGGCACCGAAGATGGAGCACTCGTGGTAGAAGCGGTTGAACGCCGTCGCCACGTCCAGAATGTAGCGGGTGATGACCGAGGGCTCGTAGTCGCGGAGCGCCACCCGGACTCTCTCCTCATACTGGGACAGCGCCACGCACAGAGCCTTCTCCACGGGGTCGGTCAGGGTGATGCTGTCGATGGACTCCACCTCCCCGCCACCGCTTGCGGATGCCTTTTCCAGAATGGAGCAAGCGCGGGCGTAGGTGTACTGCACGTAGGGGCCCGTGTTGCCGTCGAAGGACAGAGCGTCCTCCATGTTGAAGTTGATATCCTTGATGCGGTTGTTGGACAGGTAGTAGAACACGATGGCGCCCACGCCCACCGCCTCGGCGATGTCGTCTCTGCCCCTCAGATCGGGATTCTTTTCCTCCATGATCTCGGTCACCTTCTCAATAGCGGCGGCGAAGAGATCCTTCAGAAGCACCACATTACCGGTTCTGGTGGCCAGCTTGGCGCCGTTGACCGAAACCGTACCGTAAGGCACGTGGACCAGGCCCTCGTACCAGTCGTAGCCCATGAGCTCCACCACCTTGAACCACTGCTGGAAGTGGAGGATCTGCTGATTGGAGGTGACGTAGATGCACTTGTCGAAATTGTACATCTCCTTGCGATCCACCGCCGCGGCAATGTCACGGGTAGGATACAGGGAGGAGCCGTCCCGCTTGAGGATCAGGCAAGGAGGCATACCGTACTCCGTGAGATCCACGATGGACGCGCCGTCATCCAGCTTGAGCAGACCGCAGTCGCGGAGCTTCTGCACCTGGGCGGGCATGAGATCGGTGTAAGCCGACTCACCCTTGTAGCTGTCAAAGGAAATATCCAGCTGTTTCAGAGTCACGTCGTTGGCCTTCACGGACTTTTCCACCAGCCAACGCCACAGAGCCAGATTCTCCTCGTCCCCCTGCTCCATCTTGCAGAACTCGGCGCGAGCCTCGTCAGCCAGAGAAGGATCCTCCGCGATGGCGTTGTTGATGCGGACGTAGAGATCCACCAGAGCGTCCACGCCCCCCTCCTCTACGGTCTTGCGGTCACCCCACTTCTTGTAGGCCACCATCATCTTACCGAACTGGGTACCCCAGTCACCGAGGTAGTTGATGCCCACACAATTATAACCCGCAAACTCATGGAGCTTCTTCAGGGCGTGACCGATCACGGTGGTGCCCAGGTGACCAATGTGGAAGGGCTTGGCCAGATTGGGAGAGCAGTAGTCCAGCACCACGGTCTTGCCCTGACCGATATCGGGCGCGCCGTAGCGCTCCTTCTTCGCAAGGATCTCGGGCACCAGCTTATTGGCCAGATATGCGCCCGACAGATAAATATTCAGATACCCGTTCACCGCCTCAGCCTTCTCAATGGCCTCCCCGCTCACCAGGGGAGCCAGGGTCGAAGCGATCTGCACAGGGGAGCGGCGCAGGGTCTTGGCCAGCTTGAAGCAGGGCAGAGCAATGTCACCCATGGCAGGGTCGGGGGGATATTCCAGAAGCCCCAGCACGTCCTCGGCGGTCATCTCGCTCTGGGGGGCAATAGACTTGACCCCTTCCAGAATACCGTCGGCGATCAGGGCTTTGATTTGCAGCATCATTTTGAATTTCTTCCTTTCGTGAAAGTCGGGGTACCGGCCAAAAAGACCAAGATCCGATTTCAAATGATCATAGAAAACTTGAATAGACCGCCGCATTTGGCGGGCGAACACAGTTCGCCCCTACGGGGTGTGGATTTGATCGGCAGCGCCCAAGCCATCATGCCCCGGGAACGCAGG
>JAFQOC010000622.1 GCA_017420845.1 Clostridia bacterium | reverse complement strand
GGGCTTCGCCCCCATCACCCCCGCATAGTTGCAACCCAACGCGCCGATAAACCCAAATTTCAAAAATAATTAAAAAAATCAAAAAATCCTCCTGCGTGAGGTATTGCTCATGACGCCGCGTGATATGGTATAATAGCGGCGTAAGGAGGTGAAAGCTATGTCACAATCCAAAGAAAAAACCAATCTGTATACAACGGGAGAAATCGCCAAGCTCTGCGGCGTGTCGGTGCGTACGGTTCAATACTACGACGACCGAGGCGTCCTCATCCCCTGTACTCTCTCCGAGGGCGGCCGCCGCCTCTACTCCGAGGAGGACCTGGGACGCATGAGGATCATCTGCTTTTTGCGGGAGGTGGGATTGCCCATCAACAGCATCTCCGCTCTGTTCGCCGAGGAGAAGCCCGAGAGCATTATATCTCTCCTCCTTGAGGAGCAGGAGAAGACCCTGCGCGAGGAGCTTGCCGAGCGACAGGCCAAGCTGGAGCTTCTGGAGGACATCCGGCGGGAGCTGAAGGCCATGGAGTATTTCTCTGTTGAATCCATCGGTGACATAGCGTATATGATGAAGCAAAAAAACAAACTCACCAAAATACGGTGGACCATGGTGCTCACGGGCATTCCCGTAACCGTGCTGGAGCTGGGGGCTATTGCCCTTGGTATTGCCTTTGGCCTGTGGTGGACGCTCGCTATCTGGGCTGCAGTAGCCGTTCCGTGGGGCATTGCCGTGTCGAAATACTATTTCAGTCACGTGGGCTACATCTGCCCCCAATGTCACACAATTTTCAAGCCCACCATCAAGGAATCCTTCTGGGCGTACCATACCCCGAGAATGCGCCGCCTGATTTGCCCCACCTGTGGCCGTAAGGGACTCTGCGTGGAGGTCTACTATGAGCCATTGAGAAAGGAGAACGAGAAGCATGACTAACATTGGTGATATTATGGAATTTCTTCCTTTCGTCATTCCTCTGATCGTGGCGGAGTTTGCCCTCCTCGGCTATACCCTCTACCACATCCTCACTCACAAGACCTATAAGCGGGGAAGCCGCGCTCTCTGGCTGGTCATTACCATCGTATTCATGAACTTTATAGGCCCCATTCTGTATTTCCTTTTGGGGAAGGAGGATGCCTGATGGATATGCTGAGGATCACCGATCTGCACAAGCGCTTCGGTGACAAGGAGGTCCTGCGCGGTCTGGATCTTTCCGTGCCCGAGCATAGCGTATTCGGCTTCATCGGTCAGAATGGTGCGGGAAAGACCACCACCATGAAGACCGTGCTGGGACTTCTGAAGGCCGACAGCGGCGAGATCTGCGTGAACGGTGAGCGGGTGGTTTACGGCCAGACCGCCACCAACCGCTATATCGGATATCTGCCCGACGTTCCCGAATTCTATGCCTTCATGAACGCCTCCGAGTATCTGGATTTCTGCGGCGAGATCAGCGGTATGAGCAAGCGTGAGACCGCCAAGCGCCGTGATGAGCTTTTAGAGCTGGTGGGATTGGCCGGCGAGACCCACCGTGTGGGGGGGTACTCCCGAGGCATGAAGCAGCGTTTGGGTATTGCCCAGGCCCTTTTGGGGAGCCCCAAGCTCTTGATCTGTGACGAGCCTACCTCGGCTCTTGACCCTGTGGGACGTAAGGAGATCCTGGATATTCTATTAGCTGTCCGCGAGCAGACCACCGTGCTGTTCTCCACCCACATCCTCACCGACGTGGAGCGCATCTGCTCTGACGTGGCCTTCCTGAACAATGGCGTGGTGGAGATCCAAGGCTCCATGAGCGAGATCAAGACCCGATTCCGTATCGACGGCTACAGGCTGGAGACGGCCAACGAGGCTGACCGCGACGCCATCCGTCGCGCATTCCCCACCGTGAAGGCGGAGGAAGGGAACGTCCTGACCCTTACGGAGCAGGATACCCCCATGTTCGACGTTCTCCGCTTCATTGCGGAGCAAAGGATCCCCCTTCTGAAATGGGAGCGGTGCGAGCCTACCCTCGAATCCCTGTTCATGGAGGTGACGAAGAAATGAGATCCCTTCTTGCCTTCACCAAAAAAGAGATCACCGAGCATATGCGCTCGGGTAAGATCCTGTTCCTTGGCATTCTGTTCGTACTGTTTGGCATCATGAACCCCGCCGTGGCCAAGCTCACCCCGTGGCTCATGGAGATGCTGGCCGATTCGCTGGCCGAAAGCGGCATGACCATCACCGAGGTCAATATCACCGCCATGGACTCATGGGTACAGTTCTTCAAGAACATTCCCATGGCCCTTATTGCCTTTGTTCTTCTGGAGAGCAATATTTTTACCAAGGAATACCGCTCGGGCACCCTCATCCTGTCTCTGACTAAGGGGCTGCAACGCTACAAGGTGATGACCGCCAAGACCGCCGTGCTGATCCTTCTGTGGTCGGTTGGCTACTGGCTCTGCTACGGCATCACCTACGCCTATAATGCGTACTTTTGGGACAACGCCATCGCAAAGAGCCTGCCCTTTTCGGTACTTTGCTGGTGGGTCTTCGGTCTGTGGGTCATCGCCCTTATGAGTCTGTTCTCTGCGCTGTTCAGCACCAACACGTGTGTTCTGGTGGGGACAGGCGGTGTCGTCATGGTTTCCGCCCTTTTGAGCATGATTCCCAAGCTCACGGAATACCTGCCCACCCTTCTGACCGACGGCAACTCCCTGATCTACGGTGTGAAGGAGCCTGACGCATATATTGCCGCTCTGGCGGTGGTCGGTTCTACTGCCCTTGCCGCCCTTGTGGGTGGTTTGATCCTGTTCAACAAAAAGCAACTGTAGGAAATACCATGATCCGCATTCTGTTCATTTGTCACGGCAACATCTGCCGCAGTCCCATGGCGGAATTCGTCTTCCGCAAAAAAGCCGCCGAGAGAGGGGTAGCCCCCCTCTTTTCGGTGTCCTCCGCCGCTACGTCTACCGAGGAGATTTGGAACGGCGTGGGCAACCCCGTCTACCCGCCCGCAAGACGTGAGCTGAAAAAACACGGCATCACCTGTGACGGCAAGCGGGCAGTGCAGGTTACCAAGGCCGACTATGATGCCTACGACTATCTTCTCTGCATGGACGGAAGCAATATCCGCAACCTGATGCGGATCATCGGAAGTGATCCCGCGGGCAAGGTCCGTCGCTTCATGGAGCCCACCGCAAGGGGCGGTGATGTGGCCGACCCCTGGTACACAGACCGCTTTGACGTGACCTACCGCGACATTGAGGAGGGCTGTGAGGCGTGGCTGGATCTGCTCATCCCCGAAGCGCGCAAAAAGGGGGCAGATTGACATGACCTACTCCACCCCCATCGTAAAAGCCAGGTTCCTCTTCCGCCCCAACCGCTTCATCGCCCTGGTGGAGCTGGACGGCGAGACGGTCACCGTCCACGTCAAAAACACGGGACGGTGCAAGGAGCTCCTCCCCGCCGGCGCCACCGTCTATCTTGCCGCCGCGGCCAATCCCGAGCGCAAGACTCCCTATGATCTCGTGGCCGTGGAAAAGGTCAGGCCCGACGGCACCGCCCTGTTCATCAACATGGACTCCCAAGCCCCCAACGCCATCGCCGCCGAATACCTCCCGGTCAGCGGTCTGTTCGACGGGAACACCACCTACCGCCGCGAGGTCACCCACGGAGCCTCCCGCTTCGACTTCGCCATGGACGCACCCGACAACCCCACCGCCTACCTGGAGGTCAAGGGCTGTACCCTGGAGCGGGAAGGCATCGCCTATTTCCCCGACGCCCCCACCGAGCGCGGCGTCAAGCACATCAAGGAGCTGACCGCCCTTGCAAATGCGGGCCACCCCGCCTATATCCTCTTCGTCACCCAGATGAAGGGGGTCACCGAGCTTCGTCCCAATGACGAGACCCACCCCGCCTTTGGAGAAGCTCTCCGCGAGGCGAAAGATGCGGGGGTAAAAGTCCTTGCCGTGGATTGCGTGGTGGAGACCGCGCCCACCCCCGACGGCACCCTGACCCTCTCGGTCACCGCCGACAAGCCCATACCAGTCATCCTGTAAGGAGAAATATACCATGATCGACTTCAAAAAAATTCCCGACACCATCCTCCCCCACTTCAAGGGCGGAGAGGGCGAGATGATCGCCAAGATGTACAACGACGACCTCAACCGCATCCTCCTGGCCCGCCTCGCCCCCGGACACACCGTAGGTCTCCACACCCACGAGACATCCAGCGAGATCATGTACTTCCTCTCGGGCAAGGGCACCGTCACCACCGACGGGATCTCCGAGACCGTCACCGCAGGGGACTGCCACTACTGCAAGAAGGGAAGCAGCCACACCCTCGTCAACGATGGGGAGGAGGAGCTGGTGTTTTTTGCGGTGGTGCCGCAGCAGTAAATTGCAGTTTATCGTTCCGATAAACTGCAATAGTGAAATACGCTTCGCGTGTGAAATGCCTGCGGCGTGAAATACGCTTCGCGTGTGAAATCCTCCCTTCGGTCGGGTGTCGGAAGAAACCCTACGGGTTTCAATTTTC
>JAFQOC010000621.1 GCA_017420845.1 Clostridia bacterium | reverse complement strand
TATAATAAAGATAATCTTACAACCCCACAGGAGGTTTACTATGATCTATCGCAACGGTTGGCGTGAATTCTTCATCCTCGCCATCAGCTTCGGCGTCCCCATGGGCGTGTTCTTCATCATCCAATACGGCTTTGTGGCGGGTGCTGTCGGCGGCCTCTGCGCGGGGCTTTTATTCGGGGGACTTATGACCCTGTTCACCCGCGGCACCGAGAAGAAATTCGCCAAGATGCGCACCGAGATCTCCGCCGACCGCCCCATCATCTGCGAGGGCGGCGCTACCTGGCAGGGTATCGGCGGGTGGATGTTCTTCACCGCGGCGGGGCTGGAATTCTACCCCCACAAGCTCAACCACGCCCGCAAGGACTTCGCCATCCCCCTCTCCGAGCTTTCGGAGGTGCGGCTGAAGCGCAACCTGCTGGTCATCGTGCTGAAGGACGGCACGGGGCTGGAGGTGGTGGTCTCCAAGAACAAGGAATGGAAGAAGCACATCGACGCTGTTCTGGCCCAAGGCGACGGCGCGAGCGACTACGCCCGGTAAAGGAGACTGGCCCCATGGCATACAAGTACAGCGAGGAACGCAAGCACATCCTGACCCCCGAGCTGGTGATCCACGATATGGAATCGGGCAAGGGGGGAGATAGGATCATGGCCTTCCTCATGCTGCTCCTGCCCCCTCTCGGGGCCTTGGCGGCGACCTTCTTCATGTATCTCATCACCGGGGGAGAGGGCGCGGAGTTCGTGGTGGGGATCATCGTCTGCGGCCTGTTCTGGCTCCTTGCCCTCCTCCTCGTGCCGGTGGGCATCATGATGCTGAAGCCCTCCCGCAAGCTGACGGCGGCGGATATCCACATCGTCAAGCGCACGCTGGACACCATTTCCTATAGCGAGCGGCAACCCTCAAGCGGGCGAGGCTCGGTGGAGCGGGACGTGTTCTACTTTGCGGGCATGGATAAATATTTCCCCTCCCCTACCGAGGTGGCTCTGGCCGAGGAGGGCGACGAGTACTACATCGTGACCTACACCGAGGGCGGCACCTATCCCGTCCGGATCTATCGGGCCGACGCCTACATCTGGAACGGATGACATTCCCATACAACAACACCGAAAGGCGGTGATCCCGTGAAGATCAAGCTGAAATATCCCCTCATCCTCGGCGTTCTGCTGGCTCTTTTGCTGGTCAACGCCGTCCCCGTACTGCTCCTGCCCGAGAAAGCGGCGCTGACCAATTTCTCGGTCTTCCCGGGGGCCGTCACCATCTTTATGGTTATATACGGTCTCTGTGCCCTCATCGACAAGCACAAGGGCAACTATTTCCTGCTGAGCAATCCCCGCGGCAGGAGTCTTTCCTATAACAAGTCCTACACCTACAAGGAGGAATACGAGCGGGAGTTCCGCCTGTCCATGCTGATCTATTTCGGCGCGATCCCCTTCTATATCCCCCTCATCTTCTTCGCGCGGGGCTACCCGACCGTTACCTTCGGCACCTTTGCGGTGGTGCTGGTGCCCCAGATATTCCTGGCGATCCCTTCGATCCGCGAGGCCATCCAGGACTCCAAGGAGCGCAAGCAGATTCTGGCCGAAAGAGAGCGGGAGCGCATCGAGCAGGAGCGGCGGGAGGAGCTGGGGAAGTGGAAGTGACAAAATTTGCTAACATATCAAACCATATAAAGGAGAACAATCATGAACAACAATCATCTGCAAGGTAAGACCGCCATCATCACCGGCGCAGGCTACGCCACCCTGTCCGACGGCCGCTGTGGCTCCATCGGCTACGGCATCGCCACCGCCTTCGCCAAGGAGGGCGCCAACCTCGTCATCACGGGCCGTCAGGTGCCCAAGCTGGAGAAGGCCAAGGCCGAGCTGGAGCGTCTGTACGGCGTGAAGGTTCTGGCCATCCCCGCCGACATTTCCGCAGGCTCGGACAACGCCGCCACCGCCAAGGCTGTGGTGGACGCCGCCATGGCAGAGTTCGGCCGCATCGACGTGCTCATCAACAACGCCCAGGCCTCCGCCTCGGGGGTGACCATCCAGGATCACACCACCGAGCAGTTCGACCTGGCTATCTACTCGGGTCTGTACGCCACCTTCTACTACATGCAGGCCTGCTACCCCTACCTCAAGGAGACCCGCGGCAGCATCATCAACTTCGCATCGGGCGCGGGTCTGTTCGGAAACTACGGTCAGTGCGCCTACGCCGCCGCCAAGGAGGGCATCCGCGGGCTGTCCCGTGTGGCCGCCACCGAGTGGGCGAAGGACGGCATCAACACCAACATCGTCTGCCCTCTGGCCTGGACCGCCCAGCTGGAGAAGTTCGAGCAGGCCTATCCCGAGGCCTTCAAGGCCAACGTCAAGATGCCTCCCGCCGGCCACTACGGTGATCCCGAGGATGAGATCGGCCGCGCCTGCGTACTGCTGACCCACCCCGATTTCAAGTATATGAACGGCGAGACCCTGACCCTGGAGGGCGGTATGGGTCTGCGTCCCTGATCCGCGGGGATCCCCGTGTACCGTTACAGAGAGGGCGGCAAGCACCGCCTGACCTATGAGCTGATCCTGCGGGATCTGAAGGAGAGAGACAAGGGCACGTCGGCGCTGGCCGTGGGCATGATGGTAGTCAGCGTGGCCGTAGCCCTGCTCTTTACCGCCATCATGGCGCTGGTCAGCCCCTCGGCGGGTGTCGGGGGCAAGGTGGTCTGCGGGGTGTTCTGGCTGTGTACCGCCGTGATCGTAGGCTACGCCGTCGCTCTGCTGGTCCGCGCCCGTAAACCTCTGACCCCCGACAGCATTCGGGTGGTGAAGTGCAAGCTGGACGCCATCGAGCAGGATCGGTACCCCAACGCCTACGAGCACGTCCGAGGCGAGGCCCGCGCCGTTCCCCGTTACCTGTTTATCTTCGAGGGTCTGGACTCCTACCACCCCAATCAGACCGAGCTGGCCCTGGCCGAGGTAGGAGACGAGTACTTTGTGGTGACCCTCGCCACCAAGCCCGCCCACCCCATCCGTCTCTACCGCGCCGATACCTATATCTGGGATGAGGCCGCGGATGATTGAAAGGAGATCGCTATGTCAACCTACACCCCCATCCTCGACCGCGTCCGCGCCGCCGAGAGTCTGAAGGACAAGACCCAATTTCTGACCTACCTGGGCAACGCCCTCTCCGCAGCCAAGAAGCGGGTCACCCCCGAGGAGCGGGAGGAGCTGTCCGCCTTCGCCGTATCCGAGCTGGAGAAGGTCCCCGCCCTCCTGGACGCCTGCGAGAATTACCGCGCCAAGGACGAGGTCTACGGACTGACGGATTCCCTCATGAACCTCATGATGTTCCTCTATACCAATCCCGCCGCCGTGCCGCCCGCCCGCATGGAGACGGTCAAGGCGGTCATGGAGCGCTACGATCGGGAGCGGTTTTTGGAGTGCGCCATCGACGAGGCCTTCCGCGACCGCCGGCCCGACGCCTCCGACATGGAGCGCATCCTCTGTCTGGTGGCCCCTCTGAAGGACGAGTTCCACAAGGGGGAGCTGTGGGCGGGGCTGATCCACTACAAGGATCAGGTCCGGCAGATGCCCGCCGACGCCAAGGAAGTGCTGGAGAAGTACGCCGTGTCCGAGCTCCACCGCTACGCCGACGGGTTGCGGGGGGGAACCATCGACAAGGACGGCTACGGCAATCTGGAGTACATCTGCGACGCTGCTCTGTACATCATGCCCGCGTCCCCTTTGGGCAGTGAGCTGGTCCGTCTACTGGACTGCATCTTCGTCCTCAATGACCCCACCGTCAGCTACTACGCTCTGGACACCCTTCTGGAGGTGGGCGCGCCCATCGCCGACGGCCCCATCGTAGCGTTGGCCGAGAATCCGGAGTTTGCCGATCTCACCTACCACGCCCTTTCCCGCCGCGGCATGGCCGACCGCTTCCCCGAGGCTCTGCGGGATCCCGTCTACCTGGCCAAGAGCAACATGGTGCGCTGGCTCACCTACCCCACCGAGCTGGGCAAGGCTCCCGATGCCATTGAGTTCATCGGGCAGACCAAGAAGAAGGGGGAGGTCTTCCATATCTTCCGCTACCGCTCCGACAGCGACAATCTGGACGACGAGCTGAAGGGCCAATGGCTCATCGGCTGGTCGGGGTCCGAGGGCGGTACCTTCAGCAACTTCGACCCTCTGGTGGAGTTCGAGAAGAAGACCCCCGAGAAGACGGTGCGGTATATCCGGCGGAAGCTGCTGTAAGAAAATTGCAGTTTATCGAACAGAGGTTCGATAAACTGCAATAGTGAAATACGCTTCGCGTGTGAAATGCCTGCGGCGTGAAATACGCTTCGCGTGTGAAATCCTCCCTTCGGTCGGGTGTCGGAAGAAACCCTACGGGTTTCAATTTTCATTAAAATGGACAAAACCG
>JAFQOC010000620.1 GCA_017420845.1 Clostridia bacterium | reverse complement strand
TTCAGTTCATACGAGTTCTGAATATGCGCCAGCATGGTCGTTTCCCTGTCACAAACAGAAAGGCCCTGACCCTCGTCAGGACCCGTCTGTAAGGGGCTATTGAAATAGATGTGGATCTCGTCTTCCAATACGATGATATCGCCTTGGAGATTCTTCTCAAAATAGAAGGTATCGAAATTGCGTGGAAAGCTTTTTTGCTACTCTCAAAAAAGAATTGACATTTCGGAGAAAATATGCTACAATAGAAGATGTAAAGACGGATCTGTACCGCTACATAGTAAGCATTTGTAAACATATGCCGAATCTTGTTATGATTCGTTCAATATGCTCGTTATATATGATGTTGGTTTATTTGAAAAGGATTATCCGTCTTCATCTTTGGATAGGTTACACAAAAAAGCATCGCAATCGCGATGCCTTTTCCTTACTTCTTACCCGCTTTTCCCGCGTGCTTCCCCCGGGGGTTCTTTCCCTCAGATGACGCGGACTTCTTCCCCCCGTGGGGCTTGAACTCTGTTGCCTGCGCCTGCGCAGGCTTGGGAGCGGGCGGCTTGGGCATGGAAGCCTTTTGCACCGCGGTCTTGGGCGGAGCTGCCCTCCGTTGAGGCGTGCTTCCCTTTCCCTTCTTGTCCACCGAGCAGCCGAATTTTCCCAGCTTCTCCCCCAGCGCGAAATACTCCCCGTGGGCGAAGGCGGCCAAGCCCGCGCGGTCCAGGCAAAGCCTTCCCTGCCCGTCCAGAATGGACTCGTCCACGTCCACCGCTACCACCTCGGCCAGAAACAGATCGTGGGTGCCCTGGGGAATGATGTCCAGGACCTTACACTCCAGCGCCAACGGGCATTCCTCAATGATGGGACAGGCCACCGCCGTGGCGGGCGCCCTGTGAAGGCCGGTCTTTTCAAATTTATCCATCTTGGCGCCGGTATATATGCCGCAGTAGTCGCATTCCTTCACCAGACTTGCGGGGGTAAGATTGACGGCGAACTCGCCCCGCTCCTTGATGATGGCGTAGGAATGCCGTGAGGGGCGGATGGCGATGGATAAGCGGGGGGGATGGGTATTGATCAGACCCGTCCAGGCAACCGTAATGATGTTGGAGCTTTCCATGTCCCCGCAGGTTACCATAACGGGGGGAACGGGGGCCAGCAGGGCACCGCCCTTCCAAGCGATTTTGGCCATATTGGATTCCTTTCGGATGGATTTTTTTCGGGATAGATTCATTATATCACATCCGTCGGCGGCTGTCAAGAGATGAACCGAGCAGGCAGGCGACAACAGCGGGAAATCTTGGATTGTGTACCGCGGCTCTGTATGGAAACAGGGAAAACAAGGAATACTATGAAAAACCGTCGGGGTGCGCCCCGAGAAAGGCAGGTATTGTATGACAAAGCCCCAGATTCTGAAATGCTGCGCGCGGGAGATCCTGGATTCCCGAGGCAACCCCACCGTAGAGGCCACCGTGGTGCTGACTGACGGCACCGTGGGCGTGGCCAGCGTCCCCTCGGGGGCGTCCACGGGCATATACGAGGCACATGAGCTCCGTGATCGGGAGGATAGCCGCTTTGGAGGCAAAGGCGTCCGGGAGGCGGTAGCAAACGTCTGCGACATTCTTTCCCCCGCCCTGTCGGGGGTCAACGCCTCGGATCAGGAGGATGTGGATCGGATCATGATCAGTCTGGACGGCACCGCCAACAAAACCAAATTGGGTGCCAACACCCTGTTGGCGGTCTCTCTGGCCAACGCCCGCGCGGCGGCCAACTGGTACCGAATGCCCCTGTACCGTTATCTGGGGGGCGTGGAGCCCCACCGCCTTCCCATCCCCATGATGAACGTTCTCAACGGCGGCGCACATGCCTCCAACAACATGGATATTCAGGAATTCATGATCGTCCCCGTAGGAGCTCCCACCTTTGCCGAGGCGCTACGCTGGGGGAGTGAGATCTACCATACCCTGGGCGGTCTGCTCAGAGCTGACGGGCTTTCCACCGCCGTAGGGGATGAGGGGGGCTTTGCTCCCGACCTGGGCTCCGATGAGGCGGCCATTGAGTATCTGATCCGCGCCATTGAAAAGGCGGGGTACGATACCGAGCGTGTCAAGATCTCTCTGGACGTAGCGGCCTCGGAGTGGTACGTCGGCGGCCGTGACGAGGGAGATACGGCCGAGCTCTACACCCTGCCCAAGGCAGGCGTCAGCCTGTCCCGCGAGGAGCTGATCCGCAAGTGGGAGGATTACAGCCGCCGCTTCCCCCTCCTCTCCATTGAGGACGGCCTGGACCAGTCGGATTTTCCGGGTTGGGCCGACATGACAAAAAGGCTGGGCAGCCGTCTCAAGCTGGTGGGAGACGATCTCTTCGTCACCAACACGGCGCGGCTCAAGGAGGGCATCGCCGCCGGAGCGGGCAACACCATCCTCATCAAGCCCAACCAGATCGGAACCCTGTCCGAGACCCTGGAGGTGATCCGGGTGGCCAAGGAGGCGGGCTACGGCTTCATTCTCTCCCACCGCTCGGGCGAGACCGAGGACACCACCATCGCGGACATTGCCGTCGCCACCTGCGCCCCCCTCATCAAGTCGGGAGCTCCCTGCCGCACCGAGCGTGTGGCTAAGTACAACCGCCTCCTGCGGATCGAAGGATCCCTGGGGAAGAGCTGCTACGGGTTTGAATAAAGGGCATCTCTAAAAGCCGCTCGCCGCACAATGAGTTTTTGAGGTACCCTAAAGTTAAAAAGGTGATCCGCAACCGCAGATCACCTTTTCCTTTTAATTCATATTCTCTCCCCTGCGGTACTTCTCCGCCTGCATGTCGAACATTTCGGCGTATTTTCCCCTCAGAGCCATGAGCTCGTCGTGACTTCCCTGCTCCGTCAGCTCGCCACCCGCGAACAGGAAAATACGATCCGCGAAGCGGGTGGTGGAGAGGCGGTGGGAAATAAAGATCACCGTCGCCGTGCGACCGCTTTCGCGGCTGTCTGCGGCACTCAGGATCGAGTGGTTCAGCTCGTACTCAGCCACGGGATCCAAGGCAGAGGAGGGCTCGTCCATGATGATAAGATCATAGGGACGGACAAAAACACGGGCTATGGCCACCTTCTGGGCTTCGCCCCCCGACAGATTCACCCCCTCCTTGTCGATCTCTCGGGTCAAGGGAGTCTCCAAGCCCTTTTCCAGACCCTCGAGACGTTCAGTAAAGGTGGCACTGTCCAGAGCCTCGCGGATGCGGGACTCGTTCTCGGGCGTTCGCTCATAGCCTCCGCCCATGACGTTCTCACCCAAGGTGGCGGCGAAAATGCGGTAGTCCTGGAACACCGCCCCGATACGTTCACGGTACTCATGCAGATCGTATTCGCGGATGTCCCGTCCGTTGTAGAGGATGCGCCCCTCGGTGGGGTCGTAGAGCCGCATGACCAGCTTGATAAGCGTGGTCTTGCCCGCCCCGTTGTAGCCCACGATGGCAGTTTTTTCCCCCTTGCGAATGGTGAAGCTGACGTTTTTCAGCACGGCGGGACGTTTCTCGCGGGGCTTTTCCTCATCGGCATCGGTCTTGCCCTTCTCCTTGCGCTCAAACTCCTTGATCTCGGAGGCCAGAGCGGTCTCCTCGTCGGTGAAGACAGAGGCATAGGCAAAGCTGACGTTCTCAAAGGTCAAGGACTCAAAGGCGGGGACAGGCTCCCTACCCGAGACGAGATGATTCTCATGCTCCAGGAATTTGAAGTATTTTTCAATGTACAAGGCGTGCTTGGGCAGCTCGGTCAGAGAATCCGCCAGGTTCATCATGATGGATTGAAGCATCCACAGAGAGGCAACGGCAGCGGCGAATCCACCCAACTGCACCCGTCCCGCGGAAAGCTCAAAGACCATGATGAGGATGGTGGCGTAGTAAGTACCTCTGCGGGCGATGTTGAAGCCCACGCCGTAGAGGAGGGTGAACCGCTTGCCGTACCTGATATCCAGCTTGTTCAGCTCCTCCACCGTATCCTCGCAGTCCCTTGTCATCATGTCACCGACGCCCGAGGTGCGCATTTCCTTGGCGTAGTCGGACAGGTTAAACACCCGCGTGATGTAGCTTTCTCTGCGCCACAGGGGATTCATGATCTCCATGACGCGGATCCACAGGCGGTTGCCAAAGTACTCCACCACCAGAGTCACCCCCACCCCGACCAGCATGAGAATACCCATCCAGACGTTGATGGTCAGCAAAAGAGCGGAAATGGCGGTAGCAGAAATGACACGGTTGACGATATTGAAGAGGGCGCGGACCACGGCGATGGCACGGTTATCCGACTCCCGCATGGCCCAGACGAACTGATTGTAGAAATCGGGATCGTCGTAGCAAGCCAGATCCATGCGCTGTGCCTTGCGGTACAGCTCGGAATGCATCCTGTAGCGGAGGCGGTTATCCAGAATGGGACTGATGATGAGACTGTAGATGTGATCGGGGATAAACACGATCAGGTAGAAGGCCGCCAGTGCGAGGATGAAAACCGCTACGTCCCCAAAGGCGTCAGAGGTGTCCAGCGCGTTAAACATGGCGTTACGAAAGTAGACCGCCGCCGTGTCGATCCCCGCCCACATAAGAGACCACAAAGCCAGAAAAACAATATAGGCAGGGCAAAGCCTCCAGACCTTCGCCAGAATTTTGGCGTCGTACACCAGCACCGTACGGCCACGGCGGCGGTGCTTGGAGGTGTTGTTCATTCTATTCATACCCGCACCTCCTTTTCGGAAGCGGTCCCGGCCGGTGTCTCGCGGTAGCTTTCGGCCTGCTTGCGGAACATATCGGCGTAGTGACCGCCCTGCTCCATGAGCTCACAGTGGGTACCGCTCTCCACCACGCGGCCATCCTCAAAGAGGTAGACCCGATCTGCCAGTACGGCAGAGGAAAGGCGGTGGGAAATAAAGACCACGGTGCGGTCGCGGCAGGCCTCCATCATGTTCTCAAAGAGCTGATACTCGGCCACGGGATCCAGAGCTGAGGTAGGCTCGTCCAGAATCACCACGGGGTTGTCCGAGGCAAAGACACGGGACAGAGCGATCTTTTGAGCCTCGCCTCCCGATAATACCTCTCCCTTGTCGTCAAACTCGCGGGTGAGCACGGTATCCATGCCGTGGGGCATTTTCATGACGCGGTCATAGGCACCGCTCTGCCTGAGGGCGTTTTCCACCAACGCGCGGTCGGCGGCCTCCCCCTCGGGATCCCTCCGCATGGGGCGGGTGAGGATGTTCTCGGCTACCGAGAGGGCGAAAATGGAGTAATCCTGAAAGACGGGCTTGAACACACCCCGCCACGAGGCAAGGGTATGGTCATTCATGGGGACCCCGTCCATGGTGATGCTTCCCTCGCCGGGCTCGTAGAGGTGGAGCAGGAGCTTGACGAAGGTAGACTTGCCCGAGCCGTTCTGACCTACCAGGGCAATCTTTTCCCCGGGAGCGATGCGTAGGCTGACGCCGTGGAGGGTGTCAGTTTCGGCACCGCCATAGCGGTATTTCACATCCTCTGCCACGATCTCGCCGCCTGCGGCCACGGCGCCGTCGGAATTTTCCTTGATCTTGGGCTCATATTCCAGAAAGGAACGTAGATTTTCGATATACAGAGCGTGCTCATGGAAGGAGACCAGATTGGTAACCAGTCCCTGGAGGTAGCCCGACACCGAGCCTACAGAATTCAGCACCACGATACAATCCCCCACGCCCACCGTCCCTCGTACAAGGGTGGCGTAAACGGCGTAAAGGCAGGCGCCCAGGATGGTGACCACCTCATGGGAAATACGGCAGGAATAGTCCAGGGCAGCCGTGCGCAGACCGTACTTGCGCTTGATCCTTTCGATCTCCACGGTAGTCTCGTCCAGATCCGACAAGAGCTTGTCGGACATTCCCGTAAGACGCATCTCCTTGGCGTAGTCGGTGAGATAGAAGCCTCGCTGGATGTAATTGGCTTTCCAGGCCAGCTTCTGTATGTCGTTGTTCTCGTTGAAGGCAATTTTGTTGCGTTTCTTACGGATGAAGCCTACGGCAAAGGGGATGAGAGCGAAGAGCATGAGAAGGGGGTCAATGCTCCAGAGCAGGAGAGCGTTGGCAACCAGGGAAAAGACCTGACCGAACAGCCGTTCCAGGGACCAAAGCACGTTGAACGCCCGATCCTCGGCCTCGTTCATGGCCTTGACGTATTTTTCGTAGTAGGCGGGATCCTCATAGCAGGACAGCTCCACCGCCCGCATCTGGGTATAGAGGGCGGTACGGATGGCCATAGAGAGCTTGCGCTGGCTGATAGGTGCGTAAATCTGCCAGAATGCCTGCTGGGCAAAGAAGACGGTGACGTGGATAACAAACATCCCGCCGATGAACCACGCGAGGGTGGCGGGATCTCCGCCATCTCCCAGGTGATCCACCACCACCTTGAGGAGGAAGGAGCCGCTGAAAAACTCGATCACCGACCAGGACAGGTCAAGGATGACGTCAATGAAAATGTAGGCGGGGGCGGCGCGGCGGATCATCCCCAGCATGTAAAGATTGTTTTGCAGAACACGGCGAAGGGGGAGCTTGTCGGGCTTCTTCTCGGTAGGGTTCTTTTTATTTTTTGCTTTTTTACTCATATTTCAAACAGAGACGTACACGGGTGGGGGTGCGGACAGAGTACGGGGCGGGGACCGGGACGGCCTTCACCTATATAGTATCATTCCAAGCCGAAAGGTTGGTTCTTTTGGTTCATTTCGGGGAAATTTTACCGTCCACCTCCCCGTTTGCGCCGTACCGCATGCGACAATACGGCTATTCAGGCGGATTCTTAGTCTTGCCCGCGGGCTTCACCATTCCGAAGGGCAGGGCGTGCCTTCCCTCCTCGTGGCGGATGAGGAGCACCATCTCCTCCCCGTCGGGACACTCGTAGACCTCACGGGTACAGAGACGCTTGCCCTCAAAGACCGCGATGCGTACCCGCCCGTCATCCTCCCAAGGAAGGACATCAATGGAAGGGAGGATATCCGACTCGGCCACGGCGAAAAGGGCATCAATATTCACCCCGAAGACCTCGGCCATGGCGGGGAGGAGAGAGACGTCGGGGCAGGAGAGCTGGCGCTCCCACTTGGACACGGCCTGGGAGGTGACACCCAGCCTGTCGGCCAGAAGCTCCTGGGTCAGCCCCGCGGCGCGGCGAAGGGCGGCAATGTTTTCACCCATATGGGAAAAGTCGTATTTCATGGCCAAGGCATCATCCTTTCCGAGGCGCGCCTGAAACGGCTCCGCGCCCACATCCTCTATATTGTACCACATCCCCGGGAGCTTTTTCAAGCAACCGATGGTTGTTTTTTCCGTATTGACGGGATGCATGTCCCCGGTAGAAACGAGAATACCCCGCCGCTCCAAGCGGCGGGGTATGGGGAGCTCATCACTTCCCCTGCTCGGCCAGGGTAGCCTCGATGATGTTACCCAGAGCGATGCGAAGCTCGGTGAAGTTGTCGGTGTCGGTGTTGTAGTTGGACAGGGAGGTGGTCAGACGGTGGATAATGGCGTCGGTGACCTCCTTGCCGTACATTTCGGTGATCATGGTGAGGTACTCGAAGTCCTCGATACCGTCGCGGACGGTCTCCAGGCGGATGGACTCCACGCCGCCGTAGACGTCAAAATCCTGACCGCAGTAGAGCAGGACGCCGTTGCCGTAGCAGTCGAAGGCATCCATGCCCGCGGTATGCTCATACTTCTTGTTCAGGCCGTTGTTCTCACCGATCTCGTACCAGTCGTTGACCAGGTAGTAGAGGAAGCTGTCCACGTTGTAGAGCTTCTGCTGCCAGAACAGGATGCGGTGACGGACAGCCTCGGTCTCCATGAGCAGAGTGATCTCAGGAGACTCGGGACGGCGGGTGACGTACCACCACAGCTCGTCGCCCTCGGCCTGCTCCTTGTACATACGCTCGGCGAAGGTACCCAGGTTGGCCTCCAGCTTGGGGGTCATCCAGTAGGTGAGACGGCGGTCGTATCTGGCCTGCTCGTAGGTGGTGAAGAAGTAGGGCTTGAAGCACCAGACGTTGATGGAATCCTGCACGTAGGAGAAGTTATCCACGGTGGAATCCTTGTCCCAGACGTAGTTTACGTGCTCGGGGGCCATCATCTTATAGCCGGGGAAATGCTCCTTCAGAAGAGCGCCGTACTGGTTGATCTGATCCAGCTGGGCCTTGTTGCCGGGCTCGTCTACCATGTAGAAGTATGACTTATCCAGCCATTCCTGCTTCTGGGAAAGGAACGCATAGGCTGACTGAACGCGGCCCACGGTCACCTCTTCCTTCCAGCCGATGGGATTGAAGGCGGTCACGCGGGGGTTATCCAGATACTGGATAATACGGGAGTCGGAGAAGTCTCCCTTGGTGTTGTAGGGCAGGGTGTAGGCGCAGACGCGGTTGTTCAGCAGGAGGTCGTAGTAGTTCTTGTAGAGCAGGCTGTCGTCGCCCTCCCAGCACTCGTGGGAGTAGTAGATATTGTACCAGGACAGATCCATCTGGGTCTTGCAGGAGGTCTCCTCGGGGAGAACGAAGTTCCAGACGTAGGCAGAAACGACGGCCTTCTTGATCTCGTTGCCCTGTGCATCGGATACGGTGACGGTGGCGGTGTACTCACCGGCAGGGGAATCCATGAAGGAGGTTGCCTTGATGATGTACATGTAGCTGCGGCCGGCGGCGAGATCGAAGGTCTGGCCGTCCTTGACCCACGGAATGGGATCCACCAGGGTCTTGCCGTCCACGTCGTCGAAGTAGTAGCCGTACATAAGCTCGGTCTTCAGCTCGGCGCCGTCTGCATTCCTGAAGGGAGTGACCGAAACGGTCAGACCGCTGTGACCCTCTTTGGAGACGAGGAACATATGGGTGCCCTCGGACTCGTTCTTGGCCAGACGGAGGAGGTAGGAGTTCCAGCCCGTGGAGGTGATATCCTCGGCGGGGTTGTTGATGTAGGCGTGATTGAACCACAGCTCCAGATTGGCATCCTCAGCGGCGGCGTTCTGCTTGGTGTTATCCGGAGCGGGAGCCTTGTCGGGAGTCGCCAGCAGCTCCTCCACCTTCTCCTCCACCACGGGATCGGTGACCACCTCGAAGGGATTCTTAAGACCCTTCTGGGTGACCTTCTTCATCTCCTCCTCATCCTTGGCGAAGTACATGTGGGAGATGTACATAGCCTCGTCAGCGGCAGAGGCGGAGAGCTGGTAGTCGAAGCGGAAGCCGTGAATGATCCCCGTCCACTTGGCGGCACCGTTCATGTCGAAGACGATGTACTGCCAGTCGGTGGTGGCGTTGTCAAAGGAGGCCTGCAGCACGCACTCGCCCGTAGCGCCCGTGACGGAGCCCGCGCAGTAGAACAGCTCAAACTTGGCGGAGGAGCAGTTCTCGGCCTTAACGCGAAGGATGACGTAGCGGTAATCGTCAGCCTTGAACTTTGCGATCTTCTTGGCGGTGCAGTAGTTCTCGGCATTGAAGAAAATAAAGGGATCCTGAGAGGCGGCGGTGGAGTAGATCTTCACCACCTGCAGCCCGTCCATCTCCACCCGCTCGGCCTTCATGGCATTGGCGCTGCCGAGCTGACGGGTAACACGCTCGTGATCCATGGCAAAGCCATCGATCTCCAGGTAGGGATCGGTGGGTTCCTCGGTCTCGGGGGGATCAGTATCTACAATGTTGTCAGGATTTTGGGTAGGCTCCTCGGTAGGTGCCTCGGTGGGCTCCTCGGTCACGTCATCGGTGCTCTCTCCGGTGGGAGCCTCGGTAGGCTCCTCGGTGG
>JAFQOC010000619.1 GCA_017420845.1 Clostridia bacterium | reverse complement strand
CACCGCGTGGGAGGTTACACGGCGGGTACCTTCGCCCTCTATGACGTCCCCTGTATGGGAGTTGCCCGCGGGGCGCACCGATCCTTGGCCGTTGTGAGGAATACCCTCTACTACAAGTCTACGGGCCCCGTTATGAGCTATGACGGATCTGCCCCCCTCCCTGTGTCCGACGCTTTGGGGCGGCTGACGGGCTATACCCACGCCGTGGGCGGTGCCTGCGGGGGCAAGTATTACCTTGCCATTCATAAGCTCGTTGACCGAAAGGTCACCGACAGGCATATGTACGTGCTGGACACCGATAAGAATTTGTGGCACCGAGAGGACGACACCGAGGTGGAGAGCATGTCTTCGGCAGGGGATAACCTGTGGTTTGTCGCCGTAAATCGCAGGTATGTCGGGGATGCCGAGATCACCACCCGCAGGATCATGACCGTAGAGCCCACCGAGAAAGCCTCCCCGGAGGAAATGGATCAGACCCCTATTATCTGGTACGCCGAGACCGGAATCATGGGACTGGAGACCACCGACGCCCGGTATCTGGATAAGGTGATCCTCAAGCTTTCCCCGGAGGCAGGATCTTCGGTGCGGGTTTCCGTCCGGTATGACTCTCGCGGTGACTGGAAGCAGATCGCGGCCATTGAGGCCCCCGTCCTGAAAACGGTGCCCGTGGCCATTCTGCCTGCCCGATGTGACCATATGCGGCTCCGCATAGACGGCGTTGGACCCTGCAAGATCTATTCTATCACCCGAATCTTTGAAAAAGCGGAGGAGCACTGATCATATGGCGAACAAGATAACCAAGATCCCTCCATTGAGGGGGGCACCTCAGGAGCAGACCGAAACCCTGCGTAGGTATATCAATGGGATGATTGACGAGATCCTTTGTGTTCTGGAGGAAAAGGACAGAGAGATCGAGCGCTTGAGAAAGGAGATGGAGCGGAATGGCTAAAGGAATCCCGTACGGTCTGGAGGACTACGCGAAGGACCGACACGCAAGATCATATGCTACGCAGAGGGATACGCATGGTTCAGACGGCCTGAACTATGCCCGGGACAGGCTTACCCGGGCGTTGAACAGAAAAAAACAGTACGATGACATATCAAATCCTCTGCGTGGTATCCTGCGAAAGCAGTACGAGCAAGAGGCGGAAATGGCCGTCGGCAGAGCTTACGCAGACGCCATCGAAGGCCTCGACTCTTCCGTGGCAACCGCGGCGGAAGAGGTTGAGCGGTTCATCACGGAAGATATGGACGACCGACGGGCGGAGCTGTACGCCGCCGCGTGGGAGGAGTTTCAAAGCGAGCGCCAATCGGCGACCGAGTGGTACGCCGCGTTGAGGCGGCCAACAGAAACGCAGGCGAAGACCGAGGAGGACGAGGAGGAATCGGAAGCCGCCGAAAACTCCGAAGATTCAAATTGCGCAGTAGAGGCGGAAAAAGCCGCTATGCATGAGGGCAGGGACAAGGTCGCGCCCCAAAATACGTAATACATGGGGAGGCACCCGCCTCCCCCGAAAGGAGAGAAACAAATGAGCTATGCAAGACAAGCCGTGACGCGGCTGACCCTGAACATGGGGCTGCCCGAGGTGCAGGCGTCCTTTTCCTGCACGGCAGGGGATGTGAACCGACGGCTGGAGGTGACCCTGATCGACCATGGGGAGCCCTTTGCTCTGCCTCCGGATTGGACGGCGTTTCTGGCGGGGATCAAGCCCGACGGAACACGGCTGGCCAATTCCTGCGTGGTGGACAAGGGAAGGATCATCTACGACTTCGCGGGCGGCGGGGAGATCGCCACCAGCCCCGGCATGTTCACGGTGGTGTTCGAGGTCTACGACGGTCTGGGCGAGCTGGTGGCGACCCCCAAGGTATGGGTCCACGTGACCGACAACGTAGGGGTGAGGATCGTCAATTCGGCGGATCAGTTTTCCATCCTGTCCGAGCTGATCGGAAAGATCAGCGGGGCGCAGGAAGTCGTGGATATGCTGAAGAAAATGACCTCCACCGGCGGCACCGTCACCATCCCCGCAAGCGAATGGACAGACGGCACGCCCACCATGGCGAGCATATCCGTCAGCGGAGCGGCAAACGGCTCGGTGGTCCTGCTGCTCCCGGCTAATGAAACAACCAGACTGGCCGCGGTCAATGCGAGACTGTCGGCTTATCCCACGGTGTTCGCCTCCGTGGGAGACACCAGCCCCGTATCCATCTTCCGCGCGGAGGCGGAATACGTGCCCGACAAGGACATGACCTTCACCTACCTGGTTCTCAAAACGGGTATCGCGGAGAAACTTCCCGTCGCGGCCATTGTGGGTGTGGATGCCTACGGGGAGGGAGGAGGAACAGGCGGCGGTGGGGCCGTCGTAGATCCCGAGGCATTGAACCAGGTGATGGCCGCAGTTACCGCCGCGCAGGCTTATGCAGAAAGTGCCCAAACCTCTGCAGAAGCCGCAGAGACGGCGCGGGATGCGGCGGAAAGCGCGGCTAAGAGAGCCGAGGACGCGGCAGGCTCGGCGGGCGGCTCCGGAGGGGCAGGAGCCTCGATCGTTGTCGGAGACGTAAAGCCCACGAGTTCTTGTATCTGGTTCAATACAAGCGGGTACACGTCCGACCCCGATCCTGATCCCGAGCCGGTGAAGTACACCGTAAGCTACAATCTGACGAACTGTGAGAGCAGAGAAGGCGGAGAGAATTTCGAGGTGGAAGCGGGTAGTCAGTTTCAAGACACTATTTCCGCCACAGAGGGCTATACTCTCGACACCGTGACCGTGACGATGGGCGGTTCTGTCGTGAACGTGGTGGATGGTGCTTTTTATATTGCAAGCGTAACGGGGGATATTGTGATTACAGCCATCGCGGCGGCGAACACCTATTCCATCACCAAGAACCTCACGAACTGCACCGTCAGCAACAGCACCAATACCGTGAGCCACGGATCGTATTATTCCGCGACAATTACTGCAAACGAAGGGTATGAACTGCAATCCGTGATTGTAACCATGGGCGGGTCTGCCGTAAACGTAACCAACGGAGTTATCAGTATCGCAAGCGTAACGGGTGACATTGTGATCACGGCAACCGCAAGAGTAGATAACACCCCCACATATACTGTTACGGTGGATAACACTCATGGTGGCATTATGTTTGTGCAGGGTCGGCCCACGGAGGTCGAAGAAGGTGGAACGCTGTACTCCCAGATCGCTGCGCAAAGCGGCGGCAATTTTTCCATCCATATCACGATGGGCGGCGTAGACATCACCGACACCGCATATACAGATGATTCGAGCGGATCCTCCGCAAATTCCAATTATGGGACTATCCGCGTCAATAATGTGAACGGTGACATTGTCATCACCATAAGACCCGTATAAGAAGGGAGGGATAAAATATGGCAACCACAGAGAAGATGGGCGTAATCACCCAGATTGACGAAAGCGGCAACGAGACCATTCTGTACCCCAAGACCAAAGCCGAACAGGTTGAAGGCTTGGATGCTAAAATTGCCGATAAGATTACCGAAAGCGGCGTTGGAGGGGGCGGAAAGGATGGTGTGACCTTCACTCCCTCTATGTCTTCCGATGGCGTATTGTCATGGACAAACAACGGGGGACTCTCAAATCCCGACCCTGTGGACTTGACGGGTTCGCAGGGGGATCCAGGAAAGTCCGCGTATGAGATAGCCCAGGAGAACGGGTACGATGGAAGTTTGACAGACTTCTTCGCGGATATGAAGGGCGTGGACGGCAAGTCCGCCTACCAGTACGCACAAGATGGCGGCTACACGGGAACGGAAGCGGAATTCGCAGATGATATTAACCCCGACAATATCAATGCCAACGCACAGAATTTCATCGCCACCGAACTGGCGAAGAGGGGGCAACTTAAGCCCGAATTTGCGAACAGCATAGAGGAGTGTACCGACACGAGCAAGCTGTATGTTTTGCCTGATGGTATGATCTGGGCGTATATGTATAAAGAGGCAACCGGACCGAGTTATACAAACTTGGCCGGTGACATTCAGTATGATAAACGTTTGAGTTCCAGCGGTGCAATTTCATCAACTGCAATGAGTGGAGCGGCTGTAACGGGATTTATCCCCGTGAAGCAGGGCGATGTTGTTAGAGTCAAGGGCTTGGATATAAACACAAGTTTTAGCAGTTCCGCATATCCCTATTTCTGCTTCTATACGGGTGCAAGTGAAAGTAATATAACGGCAACCGGTGAAAAATACCTTGTGCCAAGCCAAAACGCAGGCTCTTTTACCGGGCTCACCGATACACCGAATGGTGGTTTAGCTCAATGGACAGCTTTTACAAAGGGTAATAGCTCATTGAGCCAACACGCCAATGCCGCCAACATTACTCACATTCGTATTAGTGGTAAGTATTTCAGCGATCAGGAAATCATTGTCACGGTAAACGAGGAAATCACCGAGGGATCAAGTGACGGTTATTCATGGCAGAATACCGGTCACGCTTTTGTCCCTGCGGACTACGAAAGCCGCATCCTTGCGTTAGAAGCTCACGCGGAGGCAATCCCCGAAAGCCGAATTAAGGCGATAGAGAACACATTGAGCAAACCTAACCAGTACGACTACAGCGGCAATATTCTTTACGGGAAAAAATGGGTAGCCTGTGGAGATAGCTTCACAGCAAACGGATATAACGCTTCGGATGGCTTTGACGAATCCGTCTATATCTATCAGGAGGGGAGATTCGAGGGTAAGAATATTGTCTACCCCTACATCATCGGCTTGCGAAATAATATGGATATAGTCAACAAAGCTGTAGGCGGTCAGACGATGGCGGCAAGCTCCAATTCTTTCATGTCTGTTTATCAGAGCATTGACGATGACGCGGACTATATTACAATCATGCTCGGCATCAACGACAAAGTAATGGGCTTGTCTGTTGGTACCTTGGAAGATACTACGGATTCAACATTCTGCGGCGCTTATAATATCGCCATGGAGCATATTCTTGAAAATCATCCGTTTGCTCATGTCGGTATTATGGTTTCCAACGGAACGAATGAAGAAATCATGGAGGCTACCCGTGGAATTGCAGAGCGTTGGGGTGTTCCGTATTTGGATTTTGGTAGTCCCCAAGTTCCTCTGATGAACAGATGGACAGGTAGGAACGTTTGTGAAAAAGCACAGGAAATCCGTGAAAAGAATTTCTGTGTTATTTCCGATGGAACAACGCCGACAAACGGCCACCCGAACACAGCGGCTCATGAATACGAATCCACCTTTATTGAGGCATGGTTGCGGACGTTATGATCAAGTAATAGCCGCCAGGATATTGAGAAAAAAGGAGGAACACCATGAAGCTATACCTACTGACCACCCACGAGGCTCTTGCCGTCAAGGACAACTCTCCCACCGTCACCGTGGAGCCCGCCGAGAGCGGGACGCTGGTGGTGGACGGCAGAGCTTACGCGGTCACGCCCGGTAAGACCGAGACGCCGAGAATGTCCGAGACCAACGGCAGCGTCAAGGCATACTTTCAGGACAAGCGGGGGATTCGCTACGGCGTGATCAATCCCCGCGTGGATCAGGGAAGCCTCTACACCGCCATCGACTTTGCGGGCGGATACGTGGAGCTGCGGATCCTGATCGACAGACAGGCAAGAGAGATCGAGCGGCTGACCCGGGAGCTGCTGGACGTGAGAGGCCAAATCCAGGCCGATGCCCTGGGACATATGAATATCGGAGGAAAAGAAAATGAGTAAGACCCAAACGAGAAAGATCATCCATATCCTGACCCTGACGGCCATCCTGACCCTTATGCTGGCCGTCCCCTGCGTCGCGAGTGACGGGGAGGGGGGAGGCGATACGGGGCTCACCAAGGCCCTGGAGAGCGCCATGGCCTGGATGGCCGAGAACCCCGAGGCGGTGGTCGCCACGGTGGTGACCGGCATTGCCGGCGGCGTCAACCTGGCGGGGGGCGTGAGCAACCGCAAGACCAGACGCTCCATCAGCCGCGAGTCGGCGGACCTGCGGGCCAACAGCGGACGGATCAACAACAACGCCGTGGAGCTGGCGGATCAGGTCAAGAGCGCGGCGACGGGTATGGTGACGGCCATCAGCGCAACCGTGGGTGAGGCGGTGAAGGCCATGGGCACAACCGTGGGTGAGGCGGTCAAGACCATCGGTACCGAAATGGGCAAGGTCACAACCGCCATTGAGCAGAACACCGAGGAGGTGCGGGCCCTCAAGCGGGAGACCGCCGCCAACTCCTACCTGTTGAGTGAGATGATCAAGGACGCGCGCATGACGACCCTGCGCAAGGACGAGATCCTCAAGGGCTACGAGGACATCAAGGGAGGTGACGGTGTCCATGAAGGCGACGACCAAGCGTAAGCTGATCGGCGGCTCTCTGCGGGTATCCTCCGCCGCTGTGGCGGCGGGGGTCCCCCTCCTGATGCTCCGTGAGCTGGCCCCAAAATGGTTTCGGGAGCAGGAGGCGGGGGTGGCTCTGACGGGAGCGGGGGTGATCGGCGTGATCATCCTGGCCGCCGTGCTGCTGTCCAAATTCCACGCCCTGGCCAAGCCGCTGCTGACGTTTTTGAAGAAGGTCAAGGGACCCTACCTGCTGCTTCTGATCCTGTGCGGCGTCATGTTCGGGGTATGCCTGGGAGTGGAGTACCTCTACCCCTTGATCGGGGATATCAAGACCATGCTGTTCGGTACGGCGGGCAGCTGCGCGGCGGGGTGGGGCATGGATGCCGTGGCCAACGCCGTGAGCCCCACGGCCAAAAAGGAGGAAGTAAATGGATAAGATGGAGATCCACAGCGTAGAGGGTGCGGGAGAGAGCCGCCGCATGGAAAATCTGCGCAAGCTGTTCGCGCTGAATTTCTCCAACATCACCATTCTGGGGGTTTGCCTGATCTTCGCCTCCACGGCCATCCTGAAGCCCAGTCAAACGGGCATGAGCCTGTACGACATCATCATGGGCAGTATTCTGGCCTTCGCGGCCTCCATGAGCCTCAACACCCTGTTCAACAACAAGGCGGTGCGGGACGGCCTGCTCAAGACTGAGGTCACCGAGCCGCGGAAGAAGTACGACGAGGCGGTGGAGAGGATCTTTGAGGGCAATCTGATCGACTCTCTGGATGAGCATTGTCGGGAGGAGAATCGCAAGAACTACAAGGCTCAGAGAACCAGAATACTGTCCATGGAGGGGCTCTCCTACGACGATTGCTTTCACGAGGACGGCAGCCCCCGTGAGCTCGTCATCCATATCCCAACGGCCAAGGAGCTGCCGGGCATGGGATATCGCTTATGGGCAGCACGCCGAAAAAAGGCCAAAAGACAGGTCGGGGCCTATACCAGGGCGGTCTACCTAAAGCTCACCGAGCTTTCCGCCGGAGAGCTGACGGGGGAGGGCGGTCACAGCGACGACCCCTTCTACATGGGGCAGGGAATCACCGAGTACATGAGGAAGGTCGCCAAGAAAAACATGATATCCAAGATCGTGATCTCTCTGGTTCTGGGCTACTACTGCGCTGACGTCATTGCCGACTTCTCGGTGGTGGTGCTGGCCACCCGCGTCGTTCAGACGGTCTTCTTCCTTGTGGCGGGGGCTATGCAGTACATGTCCACCATGTCCTTTATGGTGGGGGACTATGGGGACAGATTGGTGAAGAAAACAAGACATATCCACATTTTCTTGAAGGCAGAATCCGGTAGGTAAAGCAGGAAAGTCATTGAGAATTCGGCCGTTTCCCCCGTAGAAAACAGGGCTGAGTCTTATGCTTTGATAGCATAAGGCTCAGCCCTGTTGTTTGGGTGAATGATTCCCGGATACGGAGGTTTCGGGAAAGTCGATCGTATCGTATAACGTTGCGGTGATCAGCGCGCAGGTCAGGAATACAGTTGATTGATCCGATACGGATATCCCCTGTCTCTTGCCAGTTCGTACAGCTCAAGGGCCTTGTCCGGATCTTGGGGCACGCCGTTTCCCTGCTCATAGCAGTTTCCCAGTACAAAGGCTGCCGCGGTATGCCCGTTGTCTACAGCCCACTGGAGGAGCCTTGCGGCGAATTCCTCCGCGGTACCCTCCGGAGGATCATTCCGGATACCCGTCAGATATACGGTACCCAGGTAGTAGGCTGTGTCGGGAGTCAGGGAGGTCAAAGTATCAGAATCAATGGCCATATCCAGCAGGGAGGGACGCATGGCTCGGTAAACAGGAAGCAATTCATCATCAGCATATTGAGGGAAGCGACTGCCGTAGTACATATACAGATCTACGGCTTTTGCATAATCCCGGGGCAAGAAAACGCCGTCGAGATAGTATGCCCCAAGGTACCGGGCCGCATCATCGTTTCCGCCGTTCAACGCTTTTTCGTACCATTCAATGGCGGTCTTGTGATCATCCAAATGGTCTGCATAAAAACTGCCGACTCTACACTGCGCACCGGCATTGCCTTTGTCAGCCCAATACGCTTCCTCTACGGCGTAGGGCTCGTACATGAAGAAATAGATTATGAAAAAGAGAAT
>JAFQOC010000618.1 GCA_017420845.1 Clostridia bacterium | reverse complement strand
TACGGCCTACCTGCCACTCATTCCAGCCGGTAATGTACACGAAGGTGGGATCAACCTCCAGCACGTACTCCCACTGCTCTGCAATATTCAAGCCTGCCATCACCGCCTCGTCTGAGGTATTGATACCAAACTCGTTGGTGTAGCCTCGGCCAAAGACCATATCGCCCGCGTTCATGGGGGTAAGGCCTTGTTTATCCGACCAGTTCTGCGCCACGCAGACGCACATTTCCTCTACATCCTTGGTGCCCCTCAGATACATCTTCTCCTGAGGATAGACCGAGATCCACTTCCATTGTGTATATCTGCGGAAGCCTGCAGGAGGGGCAAAGGTGATGCGGTCAGATACGTCACTTTCCTTGATCAGCTCTTGATTTTCATTGTAAGAGGTGTTGATGGGACGGTAGGAGAAGAAGTTGTAAATATCCTTGCCGTTCTCCAGACGCTTGACCTCCTCGGGATAGGCAAGCAACAAAGGCTTTTCATCCCAGTAGAACCAGAGATCCTGATAGAGCCCCTTGGAGTAGATCTCGTCGTACAGCTCCTTGATCTGAATAGCTGTCTCGTCATAGGCATACATATTCAGCATGGCCGAGATCTGAGGGGTCTTGACGCCATCGGCACGGGCCTCGGCCCAGACCTCACAAAGCGTGAGGATCGCATCCACAAAGTTCATGGTGCCGTTGGTGTTGTCAAAGAACACCACGTCCACCCCTGCGTCGGCCAGAAGCTCGGCCTGCTTACGGAGTACCCAACGGTCGATGCCGTTGTTGTAGTAGCCCCACAGAGGCTCGTTCCAGAAGCAGTTGGTCTGCCCATTCCAGGCGGAATGATAGAAATCGTTCTTTGCCTCGGGGTACTGCTTGAGCAGCTCGGTGACGTTGATAACGTCGCGGTAGGCGAAGGCAGAGTGCCAGGTGTGGTAGAAAATACCTACATACTTCCCTTCGCGCTTCTCGCCCGTTTCTGAGGCATTGGGTAGCACACGGTCAAGACCGTCGGTACCAACCCAGTAAACGGAATCATCAGATATGAAGTCCTGGGCAGTGGGTGCGGTGGGAGCTGTGACCTCCGCATTGCCCACAGTACGGGCAACAAGGCTGACACCCGCCTTGGAGGTGTACAGATAGTGGTTGGCCTTGTCGGAGGCTTGCTCCACCATGCCAACCGTCATGCCCTCGGTGCCGCCGCTGACCACGAACAGATATTCGCCCGCGGCAAATTCACCACTGAGGGTCGCCCAGTTGCTACGCGTCACATTGCTCAAGGTCGCCGTGGCCACAGGCTGTCCCTTGGCACTTTGGCTGTAGTTGCCGTCCCATTTGTATAGGGACAGGGTCAGGGTGTTATCTCCCGTGGGAACGGTGGGGATGAACACCTCACAGCCGCCGAAAGCCTTGGTGGCCTTGAACTGCACGCCGTATTTGGCGTCGGCGTCCATTTTGTATTCTACTGTGTCTCCCCAGGGATACAGATCGGTATCGGAAGGAGCCAGCTCTACGGAATTGGGATCCACGTCGCTGATGGAGCCGAAAGGCGCTTCTGCATCAGATCTGTACTTCAGCCACACGGCAGGGCAGAAATCTGAGATCGCGTCGGCGTGATAGCTTCTGACGTTCCCACGGGGCTTTTCATTACCCCAAGAGCCAACTTCCTCGGCGGGATTTTCAGAGATATTCTTGATGTACAACAGATATTCACCTGCTTCCATATCGTCAAAACTAAAAGTCAAGACTGTATTATCGGGGAAATCTATATAGTCCTTGGAGGCGAGAGGCTCGCCCTTCAGGGTCTTGTCATAGGAAGTGTCCCACTTATACAGGGATAAACGGAGAGAGCCGAGATTGTTGTTCCAGCTGGCGGAGGCAAGATCCAACGCGAAAAAGGTAGCGGTGCAATTGAACTGGATGGCCGCGCTGGAGGAGATCACCTTGGCTCCGGCAGAAGAATTCTCATCCTGCAAAGCGGCGTCATGAACCGTGTTGGTATTGTTACCGCCGGATACGCTGCCTGCAGGCATGATCTTCATAGAATACAGATTGGGACCATCGCATCCCATGGTGACGCGGATCGTATGCTTGCCTTGGGAAAAATTAACTTGCGCACGCGACGAATCGCACCAGGTTCGCCAGCCGCGACCTGCGATTGTATTTTGCAAACGGATCGGCTCGCCGCCGTCCACGGAAATGTTATAGGTGCCTGTCTTATCAAGCCACCCGAAGGAGAAGCACAGATCATAATCCCCTGCCGTCTCCACATTGATTTCAAATTCAAAAAAGTCCCCATTGCGTACACCGTCAAAATATGCGGGGCCCATGGATTTTTCAAGGTAAAGATTGCCGCCGAAAGCGGTGCCCTTATCGTCATCGGTAAAAATCTCGCCAAAGACGATTTCGGTTACTTGTGAGTCGCTGACCGAAGTCGCGTCTTCCGCGATGACGGGCAGAACGGCGAAATTGCTCATGACGAGCAAAACGGCCAGAGTTGCTGCCAGAATTCGTTTAAAATTTAGCTTTTTCATATGCGCTCCTTATGATGAAAGACAACCTTGAGCGTACAAGGTATGGAAGATGCGGCAAAAAAATGCAAAGGAGGGGGACAAGCGTCCCCCTCCGAAAATGAATGTCAAATGAAGTGTCAGAAGAAACAAATTCTCCAAACGTTTCCATTTAAGGAGATAGACGTTACTGAACGGGATATACGTACAATTCGTAAATGGAGAACCAGTAGTCAACGTTATCGTCGACGGCACTGCGAGTAATCTTGATATAGCGGCCGGTAGCACCGTTCATATCAAATTCCAGCGTGAACGCAACAGGAGACATAGGCTTGCCCTCGCAGGCGCAAACCTCGGTATAATCCTCACCGTTTTCGGAAACGGAAATCGTGAAGTCGCCCATAGCATTCTCCAGCAGGAGATAAATTTTATCCAGTGTATAAACCGCCTCAAGGTCAAGAATCAGGTTTGCTTCGCCCTTGGGCAGACCGCACCAACGGGTGTTCTCATCACCGTCGTTGGCGTAGATTGCCTCGTGCTGGGGCTTCTCAACGCTGTCGGCGGAAATGGGCTTATTCAAAGCAATGCTTTCGGGCATGGGCTCAACGTATGTAAACTTGACGCCATACACGTTGGGGCCGTCAGAACCCATGACCACGCGGACAGTATGCTCGCCTTCGGTCAGGTTGATCTTAATGGAGGAGGAATCCATCCAGGCTCTCCAATCGGTGCCAGGGATCTTGTTTTCGATCTTACCGACCTCTGCGCCATCTACGAAAATGGTATAGACACCGGTGTGATCCAGCCAACCAAAGACCATGCAGACGTCATAATCACCTGCGGTCTCTACGTTGATCTTAAACTCCATCCAGTCATTGGTGCGTACTCCGTCGAAGTAAGCGGGACCAAGGTTCTTCTCGATGTACAGGTTGCCGTCAAAGAGAGTACCCTTGTCAGCATCCTCGTAGATCTCACCGAATACGACCTGAGTGGATCCCTCACCGCTCACATCAATCATCGTTTCCTCGTCGGGATTCTCGGGTCTCTCAGCCTTTACTCCAACGGTGATGGAGGCGGCATAAGAGTCACTTCTGAGTTCACCGTTCACATAGGTCTCCAGACCGGAAACAACGTCCTTTGCAACCCAGCCCGTAAACGTGCCGGAGCCGGTCAGGTACTCGATCTCGTAGTAGATGTCACCGCCGATGAACAAGTCAACGGGAATATCAATACTAAAGGTCAAATTATCCTGATGATTCTCGCCATGGTGAGTAAACAAAGGTGT
>JAFQOC010000056.1 GCA_017420845.1 Clostridia bacterium | reverse complement strand
TCGTCTCCGTCCGAAATTTTGTGGGGCTTTTCCAGACCGAACAGATCAGACATGGCTTTCCTCCTTATTTGCGTGGGGCAGGTCGGTCTCGATCTCCGACTCTGCCTCCTCGGTGGTTTCGGTATGTACGGCGGGGGTGCGGTCACGGTCCACGTACTCGCCCGTGGCCTCGTTGAAGGCGGGGGCGGCGGCGGGGGTCATGGCGCTGTAATCGGGGAGCTCGGGCATGGGGGTGGTGTAGTAGTGGGGGAACAGGGCCTCCCAGACCTTCATGCAGGCGATGGTGTCGGCGATGGAGGAATGGGGAATGCCGTCCCAGCCAATCCCCAGGGTACGCATGGCGTCCACCAGGGAGGCGTGGTTCTCGTCGGGGTAGTGCTCGCTCTGGATGCGGACAAACTCCAGGGCACAGCAGCGGGCCTTCTTACGGAGGGCCTCCTGCTCACTGATGGAATCGTAGATGTACTTGATGTGGCTGTAGTCGGTGGAGACGCCGAAGGCGATGAGGTTATCGGCATTTGCGAACATCTCCTTCAGGGTGGGGATGATCTCGTCCAGCAGGGGGGCGTCCTGCACCATGGCGGGGGAGATGCCGTGGATCTTCTCGGTGCGGTTCCACTTCTTTTTACGCAGGGGCTTGACCAGAGTATCCATGAGCACCTCGCCGGCCCCGTTGGTGATGGAGACCGAAATGATCTCGTCGTGATCGTACACGCCCGTCAGCTCCAGATCGAAGAACAGGACTCGCTCGCGCTCCATGCCGAAGGACTGCTCACGGTACGCGTCACCCTCAGCGCGGCGGATGGCCAGATCACGCTCAAAGCAGGCGCGGCACATTTTTCTCTTGTAGCGGACGTCCTTCCCGCAGACGGTGCACTTGAGAGGTCTGCGGACGGCGGTGCGCTTATCGTAGAAGTAGATCATGGTACCGTCGGAGCGGAGGTTGTAGGCCACAGGCTCCTCCACCACGTCGTAGTTCATCTGATCCAGGCGCTCACGGGTGTAAAAGCCCATGGCGGCGGCTCGCATGGTGGAGAGCTTCTCCACCTCGGCACCGCTTGGGAGCTCGATGACGTCCACGGGCTCGTGCTCGTCCATCATGGGCTTGTACCACAGCTCGGGAGCGGCCTCGGTGACCCTGGCGGGGTCGTAGTAAAAGGTCAGGTCATCCCCCTCACCCGAGCAGGCGGCAGGCTGACCCACGGGGGACAGATGCATCATATCCAACATATCCTTGGAAAGATAGCAGCGGCGTTCGGCCTCCTCGGGCGTGATCTTGGGGATCGAGACCCCCGAGGGGAGTTTCACGGTTTCCATTGGTTTGATTTCCTTTCGTATGCTTCAATTCTATATACGGGCGCTATCCGCGGCTCCCGTGGGAGCGGACGGTCTCACGCCCTTACACCGCCACCCGGCGGCAGGTAAACAAGGGAAATGGAGGCGGACTCTGCCAAACAGGTATCAAGCCACACTCTTCCATATTACATAATCATACAGAGTATAGTATAGCACAAATCACGGGAAGAATCAAGAGGTATTAGGAAATATCCTTAAAAAAACTTATCTTTTATCGAAAAAAGAATCAAAAATTCCCGCCCCGAGGGGCGGGATGGAATTATTCGGATACGGTGGTATCTCCGTCGGTGCAATGAATGACAAGGTCAATATTTGTCCCATACCAGCGGGTATGCTTGACAACACTTCCCCATTCCTCCAGCGTGCCCGCGTAGTCGATCTCTTCGCAGGTGGAGTCCACCAAGGCTAACGGCATCAGGGTTGTAAGGG
>JAFQOC010000617.1 GCA_017420845.1 Clostridia bacterium | reverse complement strand
GGGGACGCCCCCGCGGAACACGGTGTAGTCGTGGTCCCAGAAGTCTCCCTCTACCTCCCAATCGGCTCCCTCCACGGTGTAGCGGGGGCGGAAGAAGGTGAACTCCTTCACCACCTCGCCGATGAGGTGGCCACCCGCATAGACGGCGTAGCGAGGACGGAAGGTAAAGAGCTGCTGCTCTATGTAGGCTACCTCGCGGCCGCCCGCGTCGGTAACGTGGAGCTTCTTGCCCCAGGAGAAGAGCTCGCTTTTGACAAAGTAGCGGTCGTTACCGCCCTCGTCCCGGACGGTAAAACGGTCACGGAAGGTGAAAATCTGCTGTTCAATGAGAAGTTTCATAAATATATCATCCTTTCACGATGTTCATTTTATCGTTTACTGCATTATACCATATAATCAAGCGATTGTCAATAGTTTTCGAATAAATTTGTTAAAAAATCTACAATATTTTTCACAAAAGAAAAACCTCGGCGCGGCTCCGTCAGGGGACGGAGCTACGCCGAGGAATATAGAATTCTCAATGGGGTCACCGTGTGCTTCCATGCCGTCGCTCCAGCAGATCCAGTCCCAGAATGGTCAGCCATAGGAGCAACAGGGCAGAGGAGACGGCGCCGGCAAAGTGCTCCCGATACAGGAGGGTGTCGGAGGAGGGACCTGTCGCAAACCGAAGGATGTAGTCCTCCAGAGCCAAAAGAAGCAGGCTATGTCCTCCCAGAAGCATTCCCTCGGCCATGGGGCGCAGTCGGGGAAGGGAGGTGTGGGGACGGGAACGGGTTCGGGGATAGAGATTGCGCATGGGCCCTCCTTGTGAAAAAGACGAAAAAATTCGTCGAATAAGTTTTTGATCGACAATTATGGAACAAAATGGTTCTTTTGTCGCGCGAATTGCCGAAACGCGGTATCCATATACAATTATACAGGAAAAAATGCAAGGAATCAAGGAGTAATCATTTCCATTTGGCCTAATCCGTACTTTTTCGGAGGGGGAATTTTTGGGAAAAATGGGAGATGTGGGCGTGGCGGCAGGAAAAACTGTGACCTTTGACGGAAAATTTGGTCAATAAGCAATAAAGAAAGAAAAAGCGAGAAAAAGGAGAGATTCGCGCTGTGCTATAATGAAATCGTGAACAGGTTCCCGATACTACTCGGGACAAACGGATGCCAAAAGAGTTTTGAGCCGCCTTGGGCGGCGGAGGGGAGCATACTCATGATCAGATCGCACCGCCAAAACCCATCCCGAGGCAGGGATGCCTCCTACCTGCCGCCCTCGGGGGAGGCCATTATGAGCGCCGCCTACGCTATTCCCGATTGGGGACAGGTGGTCTGTCGGCTGTGGCGAAGCTGCGATGGAGAGGAAGAGGCCTACGATCTGGAAATGTTCGGACTGGGGATGTACCGCCTTTGTCCCGTCGGTCGGGACGGTGATCGGGCGGGGAGGTTATTCTCTCTGCTGGTTCGCAACACCGTGACACCCTGCACGCTGGAGGAGGTGCTGGAGGATCTGGACGAGATCCTTGTATCCGAGGGATAAGGGTTCGGAGGGAAAGACCGTACGCGGGAGGCGTGAAGGGCAGGCAGCTACCCGGCCGACTTTCAAATTTGGGTTTATCGCTCCGCGCTAAACCCAAATTTGAGTGAAATACGCCTTGCGGCGTGTGAAATACCTGCGGTGTGAAATTTGCGCTACGCGCAAGTGAAATATGCCTTTCGGCATGTTCAAGTGCAAAACCTTTGGTTTTGTCCATTTTAATGAAAATTGAAACCCGTAGGGTTTCTTCCGACACCCGACCGAAGGGAGGATTTCACACGCGAAGCGTATTTCACGCCGCAGGCATTTCACACGCGAAGCGTATTTCACTATTGCAGTTTATCGG
>JAFQOC010000055.1 GCA_017420845.1 Clostridia bacterium | reverse complement strand
TTTGGGTTTATCGAACCGTTTGCAGGAACAGATCGGTGCGTTGGGGTTGGCGGGCGCACACATCGGTGCGCCCCTACCGAGCATCAAAAAGCCGAAATGTTATGATCCTACAAAAAAATGAGGGTAGGGGCGCACCTGCGTGTGCGCCCGTTACATAGCGGTCTCCTCGTGCATATCCGGTGACATACACACCGCTAAACCCCAATTTATGAATCCGCTCAATCCATTCTCTTGGCGTAATAATTCATCAGACACCCGTCCAGAATGATCTCCTTCTCATCAGGAGTCAGACCCTTCAGATACAGGGTGATATCCTCCACGGTGCCGTCCTTGCGCACCACCTTGGCTGGGATGGTCTCGGTGCCGTTCTCCACGGCCGCGCGGATACCGGGGACGAAGACGCAGTCGCCTACCTCGTACTCGAAGGGGGTGTCCTTGTCCAGGGTGAAGGGGAGAATACCCCAGTTGATGCAGTTGGAGCGGTAGCGCTTGGTGGCAAACTCGTAGCAGATGTTGCCAAAGCCGCCCAGTACCTTCTGGCAGGAGGCGGCCTGCTCGCGGGCGGAGCCGTCACCGGGCTTGTTGGCGAATACGCAGGAGCCGAACTGGGTGGTCTGCACCAGCTCGTCAGCATCACCCACAGCGTTCAGCACGGCGCGGAGCTTGTCCGACACCACACCCTCGCGGCGGTCGGCCTCCTGCTTGGCCACGGCCTTGGAGTTGCCCACGTAGTCGGGGCAACGGCGGGACAGAGCGAACTCGGAGAGGCGCAGTGGGTTGGAGCGGTAGGAGGAGGTCTCGCCCGAGGGGATCAGCTCGTCGGTGGTGGTGACGGGATCGTGGATCACGGCGGCCAGCTCCAGGAGGATGTTCTCGGTCAGAGCGTACTGACGGGGCCAGTCGGTAATGTTGGGACCCAGGATGAGATCCACAGAGGGATCAGCCTTGCCGTAGCCGTAGTAGAGACGCTTCTCGTAGACCTTCTTGTCGAAGTGGTACTCGTGGGGGGTGTAGTCGTAGTCCACGTCGGTGGCGGCGGTGATGATACCGCCGTTTCGCGCGGTGGCGGCGATGGAGCGGGCGTCCATGAGGGCCACCCCCGACAGCTGACCTTCACCGGGCTTGGAGCCCTCGCGGTTGGGGAAGTTGCGGGTGGTGTGGCGCAGGGAAAGGCCGTTGTTGGCAGGAACGTCGCCCGCGCCAAAACAGGGGCCGCAGAAGGAAGGCTTGATAACAGCACCCGCGGAGAGCAGGTCTGCGGTGACACCGATCTTAGTCAGCTCCAGAGACACGGGAACCGAGGTGGGATAGACCGACAGGGAGAAGTAGCCGTTGCCCGTATCGTGGTCGCGGAGGATGGCGGCGGCCTCGTCGATGGAGTCGAACATACCGCCTGCACAGCCCGCGATGATGCCCTGATCCGCAAGAACCGAACCGTCAGCCTGCACCTTGCTCGTAAGATCCAGCTTGGCCTTCTTGAACTTGACGGCGGCCTCGGCCTCAACCGAGGCGAGGATCTCCTTGGCGTTTGCCACGAAATCGTGAATGGTGTAGACGTTGGAGGGATGGAAGGGCAGAGCGATCATGGACTCCATCTGGTCGAGGTCGATGTCGATCATGGCGTCGTAGTAAGCCACGTCGGCGGGCTTCAGCTCGCGGTAGTCGGCGGGACGGCCGTGGACCTCAAAGTGCTTCTTGGTGGTCTCGTCGGTGACCCAGATGGAGGACAGGCAGGTGGTCTCGGTGGTCATGACGTCTATGCCGTTGCGGAAGTCGATGGAGAGACCCTTCACGCCGGGGCCCACGAACTCCAGCACCTTGTTCTTGACGAAGCCGCTTGCGAAGGTCGCGCCCACCAGAGCCAGAGCTACGTCGTGGGGGCCGATACCTCGCTTGGGGGTGCCGTGGAGGTAGACCATGACCACCTCAGGGCGGTTCACGTCGTAGGTGTTCTTGAGAAGCTGCTTGACCAGCTCGGGGCCGCCCTCGCCCACGCCCATGGTGCCAAGGGCGCCGTAGCGGGTATGGGAGTCGGAGCCAAGAATCATCTTACCGCACCCGGCCAGCTCCTCGCGGGCGTAGGAGTGGATGACTGACTGGTTGGCGGGGACGTAGATGCCGCCGTACTTCTTGGCGGCGGAAAGGCCGAAGACGTGATCGTCCTCGTTGATGGTACCGCCCACGGCGCAGAGGCTGTTGTGGCAGTTGGTCATGGCGTAGGGAATGGGGAATTCCTTCAGGCCGCTGGCGCGGGCGGTCTGGATGATGCCCACGTAGGTGATATCGTGGCTCACGAGAGCGTCGAATTTTATTTGAAGCTTATCCATATTGCCCGACACGTTATGAGCGTTCAGGATGGAATAAGCGATGGTTCCCTGCCGGGCCTCATCGGGGGAGACGGGAGCGGTCTCGGCGGGAATACCGTCGAGCAGGTACATGCCTGTATGATGTAGGGTAACTGCGTTCATTTGTTTTTCCTCCGGATTATTGAAACAGATATTTTATTATACCATCTTTCCCGGGATTCGTCAAGGGGGTGAAATCTGAAAAAGAGAAAAAGCAACCGTAAAATTCTCTTGACAAAAAGCCGTTTATGTGCTATAATACCACGGTACGCGGGTATGGCGGAATTGGCAGACGCGCAAGATTTAGGATCTTGTGTTCATTCGTGCAGGTTCGACCCCTGTTACCCGCACCAAACAATAGAAATCCGAACCTCATCACACAACGACGGGGTTCGGATTTGTTTTTTATTCACTGCGAGAGGACGCGACTCCTGTTTCTAAGGTATCAGAATCTCTTCCCGAATCCTTCTTCGCACCGTCTCCAGCTTGTCTTTATCGAGCACGTACTCGCCCCTTGGCTTTACAAAATTCCCGCTTCCCCGCTTTTCATGGGGATATCTGGGAATAAGCTGAACGTGGTAGTGATTGTTGGGCCCGTCACACATGGTGCACAGGTAGACCCGCTCACAGCCGAAAACCTCCCGAAGGATCACCATGAAGCGCCTGGAAAACCGTACGATTTTTTCATTGAGGGCGTCAGGTGCCTCGCTCATATCGTGATAGTGCCGTATTGAGGAAATGCACATATGCCCCTCGGATCTGGGATTGCCCACGAAAATGCATTCAATGTCCTCATCCGCGTACAGAAGCTGATCTGAAACGTCTCCGTACAAGCCACCGCCTGTCTCCCGATTCAGGCAGGTCGGGCAGATTCCCATATCCGTCAGCTCCCCCGGGGAGAGCTTGAGCAGATCTTCTTTTTTCATAGCATGTCCTCCTTTTCGCAAGTACAGCGGATATTCGGGTCAGCTCTCTATGATCTCACAGCGAATACCCATCCGCTGACAGTAGCCCTCCGCGTAGGAGCCCGCGTGGCACCTGACCAAAATGTCCGGGTGATCCGCAAAGGCGTCCGCGGTCATGTACACCACCGAATCGGGGATGGTGACCTCCTCCAGATTGTCGCACTCAAAGAAGGTCATGCCGTCGATACGAGCCACCGAGGGGAGCGTAATGCGACGAGCGGAACGATAGCCTACTCCGTCGTTGAAATCGGTTTCGTAGGTTACCTGACTGTGATAAATGAACCAGTCTCTCTCGTCGATCTCGCGTTTGATCAGCTCCTCGATTTCCTGCTCGTCGGAGAGACATTTGAGGTAGAACATGAGGGGCTCCAGACCCTTCTCCTCCAATCGGTTACGGATCAGCCGTACTTTTTGAATATCCTGATGAGAATGAGATATGAATATCCAGCCGCCTTGCTTCACGGTAAGCCTCCTTGTTTACGTTTTGGGGGAATATGAATTACTGCACCGGTATATCCAGTCTCGCAAGCTTGTCGAGCAGAACCTCCTCCTCGGAAGGGGCATCCGAGGCCGCCTCAATGCGGCGACGAATGGCAAGCATACGCTCGTCGGTCTCCCGAATGACGCTGGCGCAATCGCGAAGCTCCTGTATAATGGCCTCCTCATCGGGAATGGCCTGCTTATACTTCATCTGGTGCTCCAGGCTGGCCCAGAAATCCATGGCAATGGTACGGATCTGAACCTCCACCTTCATTTGCCTTTTGTGATTTGTCAGGAAAACGGGAACCTCCACAATGAGGTGCAGAGAGCGGTAGCCGTTCTCCTTAGGGGTTTCAATGTAGTCCTTACGTTGGATGAGGGTAATGTCATCCTGGCGGAGAAGGGCGTCTGCTATGAGATAAATATCGTCAATGTACGAGCATATGACACGAATGCCCGCCATGTCGTGGATATTTTCCTCCACGGTAGTCAAGTTGAATGGCAGTCCCTTTCGCTCCAGCTTGTCCATGACGCTTTCGGTACGCTTCAGACGTGTGGAAATGGAGGCGATGGGATTGCGGTTGTATTCCAATTTGAACTCAGTATCCAGAATTTCAAATTTGGTCTGGATCTCCTTGAGAGCACAGGAATAGAGCATTTGCAGCTCCTTATACTGCACCATGGACCACATCATATTCTTGGCTCGCTCGTAAAACATACTCATGATCTGTGGATTCGATAGCAGGTGAGTCAGCTGCTCAGGAGAAATAGCAGGCAAATTGGAGGGGAGATCGGTGGGGATCGTACGATCGGTCTTGTCCGGCATAAAACTTGTCCTTTCTGTGCATTTCTGCATTTTTCTTTTTTATTATACCCGTTTCATATGTTTTTTTCAAGTCTTTTTGCGTGAATTTTTCGTGAGCTCGGATTAAATCAGTATTAACCGGTAACAATTCAACGCAGTTTTTTCAAACAAATTCCTCTTTCCACTTGCTTTTTTGGCAGGAATATGGTATACTGTGCTATATATCTTTTTTAAGGAGTTTAACCATCATGGCAGAAATTCTTACCCCCGGTTCCTTCGGGACCAACAATCAGCAGCCTACCGCTCGTGTGCTGGCGTCCGTCAACGGCAAGCCGATCACCGAGGAGGACGTGACCCGATTCATTATGGCTATGGGCCGTAACGGCCAGGCATACAACAACCCTCAGGGACGGGCCGCCGTTCTGGAGCAGCTCATCGCCCAGCGCCTGTTTTTGCTGGACGCTCAGCGCAACCTCTACGAGCGTGAGCAGGCCTTCAAGGATCAGCTGGCCGCCGTCAAGGAGCAGCTTCTCATGGAGTACGCCATTTCCAAGTGTGTGGAATCCGTCCGTCTCACCGAGGAGGAGGTGCGC
>JAFQOC010000616.1 GCA_017420845.1 Clostridia bacterium | reverse complement strand
GGTATAATGAATCGAATGTGAATTCAACATGAACTCAGATAGGAGTTACCGGGATGAAGATCAAAACCATCAAAAAGAGCTATGAGGAAGTCATGGCCCTCCCCCGTCCCAAGCACCAAAAGCCTTGGAAGCCTACTCTCCTGTTCCGTACCGTCATGCGCATTGCTTCCGCCCCCGATCTCTGGGCCACCCGCTTTACCTATACCCGCGACAAAAAGAGCGAGCCCCGCGAGCCCGCCCTCATTCTCATGAATCATTCCAGCTTCGTGGATCTGAAGATGGCCTCGGGGATGCTGTACCCCAAGCCCTACGGCATCGTATGCACCACCGACGCCATGGTGGGTAAGGGCCTGCTCATGCGGCTTTTGGGTTGCATTCCTACCAAAAAGTTCGTCACCGACCTGAATCTCATCCGAGACATCAAGTATATGCTCAAGGAGAAGAAGACCTCGGTTCTGATGTACCCTGAGGCAGGGTATTCCTTTGACGGCCGCGCCACGCCTCTGCCCTCGGGCTTCGGGGACCTTTTGAAGATGCTGGATTGTCCCGTTCTTATGATTACCACCGAGGGGGCCTTTGCCCGCGACCCCCTGTACAACGGCCTGCAAAACCGCAAGGTCAAGGTTTCCGCCCGCATGGAGACCCTGCTCACTCGGGAGCAGGTGGCTGACATGACAACCGAGGAGCTGGATTTGGTGGTTCAGAGGGCCTTTACCTTCGACAATCTGGCCCTCCAGTATGAGAAGGGCATCCGTATCACTGAGTCCTTCCGGGCTGACGGTCTCCACCGCATTCTCTACAAATGTCCCGCCTGCCGAGCCGAAGGCCGCATGGAGGGAAAGGGAACCCATCTGACCTGCCACGCCTGCGGCAAATCCTGGTACCTGAACGAGCTGGGCCGTCTGGAGGCCACCGAGGGGATCACCGAATACCCCCACATTCCCGACTGGTATGAGTGGGAGCGGGCCGAGGTCCTGAAGGAGATCAAGGAGGGGACCTACCGTCTGGACACCCCCGTGACCCTGGGCTTGATGGTGGACTACAAGGGACTCTACATGGTGGGCGACGGTTGGTTGACCCACAGCGCCGAGGGCTTCCGCCTGACGGGGTGCAACGGCAAGCTCTCTTACGAGCAAAAGCCCCGCCAGTCCTATACCCTCAACGCGGATTTCTACTGGTACTGTATTGGAGACGTCATCGGAATCGGAAACCGTGACTGTCTCTACTACTGCTTCCCCAAGGATCTTGGCGACGGCGTATGCCCCGTGGCCAAGACCCGATTGGCCACTGAGGAGCTGTACAAGCTGGCCATGGCGGACCGACGCGTTCCCCGTGGAGGGAAGAACTGACCGCGTGGCCGCCCCCGATATACCTCGGCTGTGGCAGGTGCCGGACCGCCTGCTCGATCCACACCCGGAGAGGGACGACATGGTTTTTGCGCGGAGGGGCCGTGCAAAAATGAATGTCGTCCCTTGCTTTTGGCGAAAAAGAAAACGGAACTGTTCATACTAATTTCCGATTAAAATCTTGAACCTTGTCTGCCCTCTCCGTCACGCCAAGGGCGTGCCACCTCCCCCAAAGGGGGAGGCTTATGCAAGGCTCTCCCT
>JAFQOC010000615.1 GCA_017420845.1 Clostridia bacterium | reverse complement strand
GTCCGTAGGCATAAAGCGGTAGAAGTAGTAGTACTCGTTCTCATAAGCGCGAACGAAAATGAACTCATCAGTCTTGCACACTGGCACCACCAGAAAGTCCATCCCCTGCTCGGCGTGGGTCATCTGCCAATGCGCCACGAATTCCTCCAGATTGTCAGTAACGCAAAGGGGAACCTTTTCTACACCGACCCCGGGGCTTCGTCTGTCAAGGATCAGGACGGTGCCCGCCGCCAGCCCGCAAAGCAGCAGCACCGCCGCTGCGATCACCGCCAGACGCCGCACAAAACTCCCTTTTTTACGGGATGAGGGGGCCATAGGCTCGGCCGCCTCAGCGATCAAGGCGTCGTCCAGCTCTCCCACGATACCGAGCAGTACGCTTCCGTTTTCCTTCTTCATAGTCCGATCCCCTCCATTCCCAGATGTACACGGAGCTTTTCCCGCAGACGGTGGAGCCGCGAGGTCACCGCCGATTCGGTCAGTCCTGTCTCCTTCGCCAGCTCGGCGATGGGAACGGCGTAGAAGTACCGCCGCAGAAAGAGCTTGCGCGCCGTTTCCTCCTGCGAGCGGAGGAAGTCCTCCATGGCCTTGCGGATGGCCGCGCTGTCCTCCTCCGCGGCGGGATCGTAGCTGTCGGGCAGACACTCCGCAAGCTCCCGCGTCAGCTCTACCGTGACCCCCTCCCGCTTCTTGGCGTGACGCTTCTCGCAGACCGTCAGGGCGTTGTGCCGCAGGATCTTGGCGAGGAAAGCGAAGAAACGGTCGGGTCTCGCGGGAGGAATGGCCTGCCAGACCTCCAAATAGGTGTCGTTGACGCACTCCTCGGCGTCCTGGGGGTCCTCGGTGATGGAGCAGGCCAGCGCGTTCAGCCTCCCGCCGTACTTGCGTTCGGTCTCCCGCAGTGCTGCCTCGTCGCGGGCAAAGAACAGCTCGATGATGCGGACGTCCTCCATGGCGCTCCCTCCTTTCAACGTAGTGTGGCGTTGTGCCTCACCCCTATAGGCGGATATTTTTGGGGGATATTGCGGGGGAAAGGAAAATTTTTCCAAAAAACTGTTACTATCCGGCTGAGCTTTAAATTGGGGTTTATAGGGACGCCGACCGCGTTCATTAGCCTTCCCCAGCGGGGAAGGTGGCACCCGCTTTAGCGGGTGACGGATGAGGAGAGCGTATGAAGATCAGCCTTTCGGGTGTACAATAACCGTTCTACAACATACCGGCATATACAATACAAAAAGGTTGATACTATTAGATTCTCTGGGTTTTCATATACCCAGAAAGCTGTAGGAAAGATGGTTATACACCCGATACGCTGATCTACAAATGCTCTCCTCATCCACCGCTTCGCGGTCCCCCTTCCCCGCTGGGGAAGGCAAAGAAACACACCGACAAACCCAAATTTGAAAATTTGACTGAGTCACCTTTTCCCATATGGAAAAGAACGGACCCGTTTACGACCGATCCTCCCCATAGAACCGCTGATAGAATTCCTTGTCGATCTGCCCCGTCTTGGGAGAGGAGCGCAAAAGCCCCTTGTGATGGCGCAGGATGGGGGCGTAGCTGTTCTCGGTGACGATCAAGTGCTCCAGGAGAGGCACCCCGATGGTCTCCAGGGCGCACTCCACGGTCTGGGTGACCTCCAGATCCGCGCCTGAGGGGATGGCCAAGCCTCTGGGATGGTTGTGGGCCAGCACCACCGCGGCGGCGTTCCCGCGGAAGGCGTGCTCGGCGATGGTCCGCACCGTCACCGAGGAGCAGTTTACCGAGCCTTCGCTCAGCGGGATGCAGTCGATGAGTTTCAGACTGTTGTCCAGCAAAATCAGGTAGACCCGCTCCACCGTGACTCCCGTGTACAGGGCGTGGAGGTAGTCTCCCAGCTTTGCGACGGTGTCGTAGGTCTCTCTGCAGTCACAGCTCGACAGCTGATAATGTCGGAATACCTCGGGGAGCATCTTGAGGAATCGCGCCGCCTCGGGGCCGATGCCCTTGACCCGGGTCAGCTCCTCCTCGGTGGCGTCCATGACCCCCGCGACCGAGCCGAAGCGGTCGATGAGGGCGTGGGCATGGTCGTTGACATCGATGCGGGGGATGGCGTAGGTCAGGAGCAGCTCCAACACCTCGTGAGGGGCGAAATCCTCCATGCCCGAGCGGGCGTAGCGCTCACGGAGTCTCTTGCGGTGTCCCGCGTGGGGGTTTTTGACAGGTGCTTCTTGGGTTACCATGATCGTCTCCTTGTTGATTGAATTAGATTGTTGACGAAACAGAAGGAGCGGGCGCAAGCCTTTCAGCCGCGCCCGCCCGTATTCACTCAAAATGCGATGGTCTTTTCGATGTAAGTCTTGAGTTCAGAGATAGGCAGTCTCACCTGCTCCATGGTGTCGCGGTCGCGGACGGTCACGCAGCCGTCTGTCTCGGACTCGAAGTCGTAGGTAATGCAGAGGGGAGTGCCGATCTCGTCCTGACGGCGGTAGCGCTTACCGATGGAGCCGGTCTCGTCGAACTCCATGTTGAAGTACTTGGCCAACTCGTCGTAGACCTCCAGAGCCTTGTCCGAGAGCTTCTTGGACAGGGGCAGGACGGCGGCCTTGACGGGAGCCAGAGCGGGATGCAGATGCAGCACCACGCGGACGTCGTTCTTGGCGGGATCCACGATCTCCTCGTCGTAGGCATCGCACAGGAAGGCCAGGGCTACGCGGTCAGCACCCAGGGAGGGCTCGATGACGTAGGGAATGTATTTCTCATTGGTCTCGGGATCAAAGAACTCCATGGACTCGCCCGACACGGTCTGGTGCTGGGTCAGGTCGTAGTCGGTACGGTCAGCGATACCCCAGAGCTCGCCCCAGCCGAAGGGGAACAGGAACTCGATATCGGTGGTACCCTTGGAGTAGAAGCAGAGCTCCTCGGGGCTGTGGTCGCGCAGACGGAGGTTCTCCTTACGCATACCCAGGTTGTAGAGCCACTCCTCGCAGAAGCCTCTCCAGTACCGGAACCACTCCAGGTCGGTACCGGGCTTGCAGAAGAACTCCAGCTCCATCTGCTCGAACTCACGGGTACGGAACACGAAGTTACCGGGGGTGATCTCGTTACGGAAGGACTTACCGATCTGAGCCACGCCGAAGGGCATCTTGCGGCGGGTGGAGCGGGCGACGTTCTTGAACTGAACGAAGATACCCTGCGCGGTCTCGGGGCGGAGATACACGGTGTTGGAGGAATCCTCGGTGACACCGATGAAGGTTTTGAACATGAGGTTGAACTTACGGATGGAGGTGAAGTCACCGCTGCCGCAGGAGGGGCAGACGATGTGCTTTTCCTTGATGTAG
>JAFQOC010000614.1 GCA_017420845.1 Clostridia bacterium | reverse complement strand
GCAATTTCTCAATCCAGCTTCCACTCCCGCAGCATGGCCTCGACCAGATCCCTTGTCTGCTCGTAGTCCTCGTAGAGAGCCACGCAGGATGCGCTGTGGATATAGCGGGTGGGCAGAGACAGCCCCAGCACGCGGACACCCGTAAGGGCTCGCTGAATATGGGCGGCGTCGGTACCGCCGGTGAAGGCCTGCTTGAGCTGGACCTTCAAGCCCTTCTCCTCAGCGGTCTGGCGTGCGTAGTTGATGAAGCCCATGTCGTAGATGGTACCGCGGTCGCAGAGGGACAGAGTTCCGCCCTCGCCCTGCTTGGAAACGGCGTTCCGTCCCGCGCCGGGCAGATCGTTGACTCCCGTGGCCTCCAGAATCATGGCGGTGTCGGGCGCCACGCCAAAGGCGGCGACGTTGGCACCCGAAATGCCTACCTCCTCGCAGGTGGTAAAGGCGAAATAAACGTCAAAGGGCATATGGCAGGGGTTGCGGTACAGGCTTCTCATGATCTCAATGAGCAGGGCGCATCCCGCACGATCATCCAGAGCCTTTCCCTTCATGGAGCGGCCGTCCTTGCCAAAGGTCACGAATTCCGAATCGAATACGGCACAGTCACCCACGCTCACGTGCTTGACTGCCTCCTCACGGCTTCTGGCACCAATGTCGATGTACATTTTGCTCACAGGGGTGGACTTGGTGCGCTCCTCGGGGGTCTGGAGATGGATGGCCTTGGAGGCGATGACACCGTGCAAACGGTGCTTCCCCTCTCCCACCAGCACGTGGCGGCCGCAGAGCACGCGGGGATCAATGCCGCCCACGGTGCCGAATTTCAGGTATCCCTCCTCTGTGATCTCACGAACCATGAGTCCCACCTCGTCCATATGGGCAGACAGGAGGATGCGTCTGGGAGCCTCGGTGTTGTAGTCAGGGCCGCGGCCGCAGACACAGGCAATCAGATTGCCGGCCTTGTCCACACGATAGCTGTTGCAGTCGCCTTGGATCTGCTCCCGGATGAGGTCACGTACCTCGTCCTCACAGCCCGAGGGGCCGAAGGCCAGGGAGAGCGCGCGGATCAGTTCAATTCCCGCATATTTCATTTTCCGTACACCTCCGCGATTTCCTTGGATTTGATGAAGGCGGACACGATACGCTTCAGGGCGTTGGCGTCCTCCATGCAGAGCACCTCAGCCGAGGTATGCATGGACTTGAGGGGCAGACTGCACAGGGCAGTGGGGATACCGTCCCCCGAAATACCCGTGACGTTGGCATTGGTGCCGGTACCGCCGGGGCAAGCGTCCAGCGAGCAGGGAATGTTGCCGGTGCGGCACAGCTCCATTACCATAGCGGTCAGCTTGCGGTTGGTCACGGGCGAGACTGCCACCGACACTCCCGAGCCAAAGGCGGGCAGAGAGAGCTCCTTGGTGTCGGGGGTGGCGGCGTGGGTCACGTCCAGCACCAGAGCGTAGTCGGGGCGCAGACCGAAGGCGGCCACACGGGCGCCGGTCATACCCGTCTCCTCAAAGGCGGAGAACAAAAAGTAGACGTCACCCGCCAGATCCTTCTTCTGAACCGCGTCAATGCCGAAAATGGCGCAGGCACCGCAGGCCTTGTCGTCAAAGGCCTTGCCGGCCAGGCACTCGTTGAGCAGCTCGGCGTAGATGGGCTTAAAGCCTACGGGAGTGCCGATGGGGCACAGCTCCTCCAGCTCCTCCTTGGCATATCCCGTGTCGATCAGCATCTCCGAGAGAGGGGTCAGCTTCTCCATTTCGGCGGGGGTAGACAGGTGGGGAGCCTTGGCGGCGAATACGCCGTAGACAGCCTCCTTGCCGTAGAGAATGACCTCGCTGCCGGGAAGGATGCGGGTGTCCACGCCGCCGATGTTGGTGACGGTGACAAAGCCGCCCTCCTTGATACCCGTAACCATCATACCGATCTCGTCGAAATGGGTATCAACAAGGATCTTGGGCGCGCCGGGGCGGCCGCACCGCTTGATAAACAGGTGATTGCCCAGAGCGTCGGTACGGTGCTCGTCAAACACGCTCCCCACCAGGCTCACAAGCTCTTCTCCGCCTCTCCGCTCGTTGCCGCTGACCGACATGATGCGGGAGATGGACACGATAAGTTCTTTTAACGTCATGTGTATGGTTTCCTTTCTTTTGGATTGTTTACTGTATTGTTTTCACGATCCCCCTGAACACCTCGCCCCGCTCCTCAAAATTCTTGAAGGCGTCAAAGCTGGTGCAGGCGGGGGACAGGAGCACCGTGTCTCCGTCCGTCGCAATCTCGCAGGCGTATCTCATGGCCTCACGGTAATCGGGGATCACGGTGACGGGAAGCCTTTCGGGATCAAAGGCGGGACAGGCGCGCAGGGCATCCATGATCTGATCCCTTGCCTCGCCCGTGATGACCACGCGGGAGGCCAGAGAGCAAAGCCCCTCGGCCAGAGGATCGAAGGGGATGTGCTTATCCTGACCGCCGCAGATCACCAGCGGTGCCCGCCGTCCCTGCCCCCGGTTCATCTCCTCCATGGCGTTCAGAGCCGCCAGGGAGCGGGTGGGGGAGGAATCAATGGAGCTGTTGTAGAAGCGGATGCTTCCCCCCTCCCGAGGAATCTCACGGATCAGCTCCAGACGGTGCTCAACCCCCGTAAAGGCGTCAGCCACGGCTCCCACGTCATCGGGAGTGGCCACAGGCCGCGCGCCGTACAGCTCGGAGCAGGTCAGAGCGATGGCGGCCATATAGTTCTCGATATTGTGCCGCCCGGGGATACGGATGCGGGAGATATCCAGGATGGGAGTGGTGAACTCTCCATCAGTAAAGCAGATCTGACCGTTCCTCTGAAAGACCGCGCCGCGATAGTCGTAGCCGCCGCAGGCGTCAAAGGTGGCAGGCCGTACCCAGTCGTCGCCCGAAGCAGAGAACCACACCACCGCCCGGGGGTCACAGCCCGTATGCTGACGGGCATAGAGGTCTGCGTAGTTCCGCACGGTCAGGGCGGGCAGGGGATCCGACGCCGTCAAGTTATGCTTGGCGGCCACGTACTCCTCCATGTCCGGGTGCCAGTTGAGGTGGTTGGGGGTGATGTTGGTGATGGCTACCCGCTCCGCCACCCGTCTGCCGCCCATGGTCATGAGCTGGAAGCTGGACAGCTCCACCACCGCGAAGTCGTCGGGGGTCATATCCTCCGCAAAGGAGAGCAAGGGCGTGCCGATGTTGCCGCCCAGGTAGACCCTGCCGCAGCCTCTCCGCCGACAAGCGGCCTCCAGGATCCGAGCCGTCAGAGTGGTGGTGGTGGTCTTACCGTCAGAGCCCGAGATGGCAATCACACGGGCCTCGGTCAAAGCCAAAAACAGCTCCATTTCCGAGGTCAGCACCCCGCCTGCCTCCACCGCCGCCTTGATTTCGGGCAGATCGGGGCGGAAGCCGGGGGAACGAAAGATCACGTCGGCAGATAAGTCCTTCAGATAGTCCTCGCCGCAGACCAGATCAGCGCCCGCCGCTGCCAATCGGGCGGCATCGCCGCAGGCCTCCATATCGTAAAGCGAGCGCTGATCCCGTACCGTCACCGAAGCCGCTCCGTGGGCCATGAGCCAATCCACCAGGGGACGGTTGGACACACCGTATCCCAGAACCGCACAGCATCCG
>JAFQOC010000613.1 GCA_017420845.1 Clostridia bacterium | reverse complement strand
GAGCAGACCACGGCGGCAGGTCAACCGGATGGAAGTAATCCCACCGAAACTAACCCCAACGGTGGAGAAGTAACTGGCCCCAATACCACCACACCTCCCGATATTCCCATTGTTACGCCTCCCGTAAGCGGCGGCGAAAATGGCAAGATTACGGGCAACCCCTACGAGGGTTGGACGGCGGAGGAGCTGTATGCGTCCTTTATGGAGGATCAGGAAAGGTCGGTTTATAACAACCCAAACTATGTATTTGGTAATACTCCGTATTATGTGATTCTTGATGTCCAATACGGCGGCTCCATGTTCAGTAAGCTGACCGGGCAAGTGGTGAAGATTTGTAAAGACCCTCTCTGTAATCATGAAGACTGTATATTTAGTAATACTACCTGCTATATGCAGTTATGCCAAGTCGTGGATGATCGTTGTTATATTACTGTGAATGATTACAAAGATGGAATATTGACTACACGCATGTATTCATTTGATCTGCTCATGAATGATGCGAAGAAGGTTTATGAGTGGAGTGACACTGATTCTCCGAAAAATGTATATGTATACAAGGATAAGATTTACTATTCCGCGGAAATAAAGTTTGATGATGGTCAATACGGTCAGAGCACAATGGTGTATGATATAAAGGAAAAAACAACGTCACCTCTTCGTGAGCAGCCAATTCGTTGCACAGCGATTTGGTTCGAAGGAGCCTATGAATGGTACACTCTTCGGGAGGATGGATCGCTCAAGCGGTACAATTTGGATACTACAAAGGACGAAGAGATCATCTCAGGAACACTCTTAAACCTTGAGGAAGGTGAAATAGGATTCTTTTTTATGGGTTCGACCGATCAAACGGTATATGTAAAAAAAAGCTTGGTAGCCGGGATTACGGGCACTTTTCGGTATGATATGGAAACAGGTGAATTATATGAAAGTATTGCTACCTGTATATACGACGATACATATTACCAAGGCGTAAAGCACAATGTTGATTCCTACAAAGATGATCCGCATTTTGAATATTATTGCAATAGTACGGATAGCGATACTCGTTATGGGGGGAAATATTTCAGGAGAAATGCGGGGACTGGAGAACTGGAAGAGGTTGTCAGCCTTAAAACCGACGGTATTCCCGATTGCGTAAAGGACTTTTTCCTTCTTGATGGAAAGTACATGATGATCCTGTACCAAACATATAAGGATTTTAAAAATTGTTACAGCCCCACACTTAAAGAGTGGGATAAGAGCGAGCGCTATGTTGTTGTGAATCTGGAGACCGGAACAGTGTATGAGCTGGGGGTCGATTTGGCTAACCAGAAAGTACAGAATTCTTCCGAGCGATAAGAAAAGGAGTATTTCATGAAAGCCAAACGAATTTTTGCTACTACACTGGCCGGCCTTATGCTGGCCTCCACCCTTGCCTCCTGCTCCCGCCGCGACCAGTTCCGTCCTCCCGAAACCGACGCGCCAACGGGGGAGCAGACCACGGTTGCGGGGCAGCCCGATGTGAGTAATCCCGGCGAAACCAACCCCACCGACACCAACCAAAGCGGTGGGGATGTGACCGATCCTAATACTACCACCCCCGATATTCCCATTGGAGACCCCTCCACGGGTGATGCCGAAAACGGCAAGATTACGGGCAACCCTTACGAGGGATGGACGGCGGAGGAGCTGTATGCGTCCTTTATGGAGGATCAGGAGAGGTCGGTTTTCAACAACCTAGACTATGGATTTGGTAACACTCCGTATTATGTGATTCTTGATGTCCAGTACGGCGGTTCCATGTTCAGCAAGCTCACGGGGCAGGTGGTGCAGATCTGTAAAGACCCTATCTGTGACCATAATAGTTGCATATTCAGTCATCTAACGACACGGATGAGAGCTTGTCAAGTTGTGAATGATCGCTGTTATTTGGCGGTGGAAGGGTACAAGGGGGATGTATATACGTGTAGCTTGTATTCTTTCGATTTGCTTATGAATGATCCGCAGTTGGTTTGTGAATGGGAAGAAATGGATTGTCCCGATACCATATATGTGTATCAGGGTAAGATTTACTACGACGCAGATATTAAGTTTGATGACGGCCAATACAGTAACGTGACAATGGTGTACGACATAAACAAGAAAACAACGGCACCTTTGCACAACGATCCCGTTCGTTGTAGCATGATCGTGTATGAAGGAGCCTACGAGTGGTACACGGCTTGGGAGGACGGCTCTCTGCGGCGGTATAATTTGGATACAGGCGTGGATGAGGTGATCCTTACGGCAAGCCATTTGGATCGCGAAGCAGGTGAAACGGAGTTTATTTTTTGGGCGGAATCGAATCAAATGGTTTACGTACAGAAACGTTTGGCGAATCAAGATTTCTCGAACATTTTGAAATATGACATGAGCACCGGCGAAATGCTGGATACGGGATTTGGCAATTTCATTTTATACGATGATCGTGTATACATAAGCATCAATCATTACGTTGAGGAAAACAAAAACGATCCGCACTATGAGTACTATGCTCATGATAGTTTTTCTACGAGAGATGGCGGAAAAATCTATCAAAAAGAAACGAATACGGGAGAGTTGAAGGCTTTAGTCCGGCTTTGTACCGACGGAATCCCCGATGCTATGAAAAGTCGTCTGTTCATGGACGGTCATTTTTTGATGATCCAATATCAAACCTATAAGGATTTCAATAATTGCTACAGCCCCACACTTCCCGGATGGGCAACGAGTAAGCGCTATGTTGTCGTGAATCTGGAAACAGGGGGAGCGTATGACTTAGGGGTTGATCTTTCAACTCAATCTGTGCACAAACAGTAAGGTGTATATTAAGAAGGAGTTTTACATGAAAACCAATCGAACATTAACTACCGTTCTGGCCGCCCTTCTTCTGGCCACTACCTTTGCCTCCTGCTCCCGCCGTGACCAATTCCGCCCCGATGAAACCGACGCGCCTACGGGGGAGCAGACCACGGTTGCGGGACAGCCTGACGTAAATAATCCCGGCGAAAGCAACCCCACCGACACCAACCAAAGCGGCGGGGAAGTGACCGATCCGGGTACCACAACACCCGATATTCCCATTGGAGGCCCCTCCACGGGCGATGCCGAAAACGGCAAGATCACGGGCAACCCCTACGAGGGCTGGACGGCGGAGGAGCTGTATGCGTCCTTTATGGAGGATCAGGAGCGGTCGGTTTATAACAACATAAACGGCACATTTGGCAATACCCCCTATTATGTGATTCTCGACGTCCAGAACGGTGGCTCTATGTTTAGTAAGCTGACAGGACAGGTGGTACAGATCTGCAAGGATCCTATTTGTGACCATAAGACTTGTATATTCAATCACCTTACATCTTGGAGGAAATCGTGTCAGGTTGTGGATGACCGCTGTTATTTTGTATTGGGTGGATATAAAGGGGATATTAATACGTGCAGTTTATATTCTTTCGATCTTCTTATGAATGATCCGCAATTGGTTTTTGAATGGCAGGGAACGGATTGCCCCGGCTCCGTATACGTGTATCAGGGTAAGATTTACTATAGCGCAGAGATAAAGTTTGATAACGGCCAATATGGTAACGTTACCATGGTATATGACATGAAAGAGAAAACAACACATCCGCTCCGTGAACAACCTGTTCGTTGCCAAGCAATCTGTTATGTAGGTGCCTATGAATGGTACACGAATGCAGAGAATGGCGCACTAGGACGGTACAATCTGGATACGAGTAGGGATGAGGTAATCATATCGTCGTCTCTTTTGGATGCCGAGGCGGGAGATCTGAATTTCGGCTTTTTGGGAGTATCGGGTCAAACGGTATACGTGAGAAAAATGGTCATCGACTACAGTCAGCACTGGCTACTGTATGATATGGGCACGGGCAAATTACAGGAGATAGAAGGAATCACGCCGTTCATATACGACGGTACATTCTACCCGATCGTGCGCCATGATGTTGATGCATACAAGGATGATCCATACTACGAATACTATTCTGTCGGGCAGACTTGTTGGGGAGGTAAGGTTTATCGGACAGATGAAAAAACGGGGGATCAGTACGAGGTTGTTAACCTTCGTACTGATGGTATTCCCGATTCCTTAACAGACTTTTTGCTCCTTGATGGAAAGTTCTTGATGATCGAATATCAAACCTATAAGGATTTTAAGAATCCCTACAGTCCCTCTATCCCCGAATGGGCGCGCAGTGAGCGTTATGTTGTTGTGAATCTGGAGACCGGAACGGTGTATGAACTGGGGGTCGATCTGTCCACCCAATCCTATCACAACCGCCCGGGCAGATCATGAAAAGGAGTTCGAGCATGAAAAACAATCGGATTCTAACCGCTATTTTGGCCACTCTTCTGCTGGCTTCATCTCTCGCCTCCTGCTCCCGCCGCGATCAGTTCCGTCCGTCCGAGACCGATGCGCCCACAGGGGAGCAGGCCACGATGGCAGGACAGACCGATGTGAGTGATCCCGCCGAAAGCAATCCCACCGACACCATTCCCGCCGACACCAATCAAAGCGGCGGGGATGTAACCGACTCGGATGCCACCGCTCCGCCTGATCATCCTATCGTTCCGCCTCCTCTCGTTGGTGGTGTAACCGAGAAGACCACCGGCAACCCCTACGAGGGTTGGACGGCGGAGGAGCTGTATGCGTCCTTTCAGCAGGAATCCGAGCGCTCGGTCTATAACAATGAGTACGGCTTTTTCGGGAATACGCCCTACTACGTGATCCTCGACGTGCAACATGGCGGCTATATGTTCAGTAAGCTGACGGGTGAGGTTGTGTCCCTGTGCAAGGATCCGCTTTGTGAACACAACACCTGCATTTTCGGCCACAACACCCTCTATCATCGGGTATGTCAGGTGGTGGATGATCGCATTTATCTGGTTGTGCTGGATGCCATCGGAATGCGATACGTCCTGTATTCCTTCGACCTGCTCATGAATGACCCCAAGCTGATCTGTGAGTGGAAGGATGCTCCCGATAACGCCACGGTCTATGAAGGAAAGATTTACTACAACACGCGTCTGAAAACCGATGACGGTAAGACCGTCTACAGCGGCATGGTTTACGATATCAAGGATAAAAACACAACTCCCCTGTGGGAGGATAACAGAGACTGCAACGCGATCCGCTACGATGGGGACTCTATATGGTATACGCCACGCAATGACGGCTCTCTCAGACGGTTTGATCGCGTTACAGGGGAGGATTCCGTTATCCTTTCGGGAAGCCTTCTGAACCGTGAGGAGGGGGAAACCGCATTCGCGTTTCTGGCGACCTCGGAGGGAATCATATACGTGCGAAAACGGTTGGCAGACGGCAATACTACCAACATTCTGCGGTATGATACCGAGACGGGGGAGCTGACCGACACGGGATGGGGACAGGCTGTTCTGTACGGGGAGCAGGTCTACCTCAACATTTCCCATGCCGTGGAAGAGAATCGGGACGATCCCCATTACGAGTATTATTTCAACAGCAATACCTACGGCATCGGCACCCGCTGGGGGGGTAAATGGTATATGCACGATCCCGAGACGGGGGAGCCCCGCGTCATCGTGAATCTGCAAACCGACGGTATTCCCGATTGCTTTGTCAATTCGCTGTTTCTGGATGGCCGCTATATTCTGATCGAATACCAGACCTACAAGGATTTCACCAATCCCTACAGCCCTACGGTTCCCGAATGGGTCAGGAGCAGGCGGTATGTGGTGGTGGATCTGACCACGGGGCAGGCATTTGATACGGGGGTGGATCTGTCTCGGCAGACGGCGGAGAATCCCTATGGATAGCGACATGTAGGTAAAGCTCATATTCCTTGACGATCGGTAAAATCGTGCCGATCGGGTATTTCGCGAAATCGGATTGTATGGTATAATGAAGCCGTACGATCCGATTTTGTGTAAAGAGAAAGGATACCCATGATGAAAAAACTGCTTTTGCTGGCGCTGGCCGCCACGATTCTGCTTGCTTCTGTTGCCTCCTGCTCTCGCAGGAACCAATACGAGGATCAATTGGACAGCCAAAAGGAGGCCGCATCCAAGGAAGCGGCTATGGACACGGGCCCCGTTCGCGGTGACGGCAAGGATGACTATGACGTGACTATGGAGATCGACACCGAAGCCGAGACCAAGGACGCAGCCTCGGATTCCGTCCAGGATCCGCCCGCCGCTGAACCCCAAAGCCCTACATTCTACCGTGGCGGCACGCTCCTGCCCACGGGGAAGAAATACTACGTGAACTCGGTAGCATATTTCTACAATAATTTGACAGGCAACATCAGCCATTGGTGCAGCGATCCCCTATGCCCTCATGACGATACCTGTATCTGGTCGAGTAATCTGTATGCCAAGCTGGAATACGTAAGCGACAAGCATATCTATTTCATATCCGACTACGGTGACATGGTGCCCAAGCTGTACCGTTGCGACCTACAGCGGAACAACATCGAGCTTCTGTACGAGCTGCCCGGCGTGGCCGAGGACAAGGCTACCTACTATGACCATATTGAGGTGGTCTACGAGAAGGGGGACAAGGTCTATTTCGTCCAGAGCGAATACAAGTCCCAAGGAAAGAGCGTGACCGCCTTCAAGGTGTTGGACGCGGTTTCCAAGGAGATCACGGTTTTGTCGGGAGACAAGAGCGTACAGATCGAGGCCGTTGTCTGTGATACGGTCTACTATTCTCTGCGCGGTGTTGCCTCGGCGGAGGATACGGTGATCTACAAGACCGATCTGTCCTTTGCGAATGCGGAGGAAGCCTTCAAGGCCTGTACCATCCGTGACTACAACAACGATTATATGCTGATAGAAAAGTACGAAAACGGCTACGGCTGGACAACACTCAATCCCGTCTATGCCTACTGCATGGACACGGGCACCTATATCCCCCTGCCCACAGGTGACGGAGCCGTGAACTTCAAGCTGTCGGGGGACTGCGTTTTCTTTGAAAAGCCCCTTTCGGCGGAGGAGATCCAAGGCTCCCCCTTGAAGGATTACTATGAATACACCTGGCAGACTCGGGAGGAGATGCCCGACGGCACGGTCATCACCAGCGGGATCAAGAACGCCTCCACCACCCGCGCGGGAAAAATCTACCGCATGAAGCTTGGAAGTGAGAAAATCGAATGCGTGGTGAGCTTTGCCTACAAGGATATTCCCGTCCGCATTGAGGATTTTGAGGTGGACGGTGACAAGGTTTATTTCACCTTCAAAAACCACGAGGAGTTCAAGAATTTCTACAATCAGGATTTTGACGAAATGGGTCAATACGTACTTCCTCATTACGCCGTGGCGGATCTGAAGGGACAGAATGTGACCATTTTGAGCTTTGACGGGCTGGATTAAGAGGATTCCGGTCCTGTGGCAAAAAGAGCCGACTTGAGGTAGGCCATCCTACTGACAAGCCGGCTCTGTCGTTTTTCGTGATCCATGCCCCTTTTTACGAAAAAAATGAGAAATATTTTTCAAAAACGACGGTTTCCCGTTTTCGGTTCCGTCTTTATCAGTGAAGGGGGCGGTAACAGGAAGGGAGGCGCGGTCAATTGAAGGATGATGGGATCATCGAGCTGTTGCAAAGCCGTGATGAGAAGGCCATCGAAATGACGGCGGAACGGTACGGACGTTACTGTATGCAGATCGCCATGAATATTCTGCACAATGAATGGGACGCGGAGGAATGTGTGAACGATGCCTATCTTCGCTTGTGGAACAGCATCCCACCCGCGCGCCCGAAAGTCCTGCGGGCATTTCTCGGGCGGATCGTGCGGAATCTGTCCATTGACCGCCACCGCTCTATCCACCGCGCGGGCTACAACAGCGATCTGGAGGTGTCTCTGGAGGGCTTGATGGAGGAGCTGGGGGACTGTATTCCGAGCGATGATGAGGTCCCCGGCTCGGTGCTGGAGGCATTACCCGGGCTGTTTGACGGTTTTCTGGAGAAGGAGACCGAGCTGAACCGCAAGCTGTTCGTGGGCCGGTATTGGCATGGCTACAGCATGGTTGTACTGGCGGAGGGCTATGGGATTTCCGAGGATGCGGTAGACGGACGGTTGCGGCGGATTCGGGAGCGGTTGCGGAATTATCTGGAAGAGAGGGGGATTCGAATATGAGGAGAACCAACTATGAGGCTTACAAGCAGCTCAGCGGCATACGGGACGATTACATCACCGAAGCCGAGCTGCCCATGGCATATGTGAAAAGAAGCATGAGACGCAGGCGGCTGAAAAACAGACTCAGCCGTATGGTGCAAAGCAACTGGTTTGTTGCCGCTGTATGCACCATTGTATCCTTGAGCACGGTCTCTTGGATCGCATATATGGGGCAGAGGGTACCCACGGAGGTTCCCCCGCCTTATGGCAGTATGCAGGAGAGCACCGCCACGCAGTATGGCGATCAGGATCCTATGATCTTGTATGCCAATCCCTATGAGGGCATGAGCCGGGAGGAGCTGTATGAGCTCTACGCGAGACAGGAGACCGCCATTTCCCGGGCCGTGACGGATCATGCCAACAGACAGTACCAAACCCCGTACTACGTGTTTGTGAGCGACACGGAAAAAGAAGCCCGTGTATTGAATAAGCTGACGGGGAAATATGAGAGCATTTGCAAGATAGAGGGGTGTGAACACACCAATCCGGAGGACTGTCCCGCCACGTATACGAAAGGCCTTGTTCCGGGTTCTTTACGGGTGGCGAATGACTGCATCTACGCGGTTCTGGAAAGCGGGCAGGGCGAGCAGGCTCTGTTTATCTTTGATCTGGATCTGACTCATCCGCGGATGTGTGGCGCGTATACGGCACCGTCTCCCTTGGTTATGGCCTATCGGAATCTCCTTGTGGCTAACGGCACCATCTACGATGTGTGTATGAGCATTACCCCTAAAGACGGCCGATTCCATTTTGATTCGGCGCTCTTCATCGTTGAAAATGGGGATATACAGGAGTTTGCGAGCATGATCTCCCACATACGGGACGGGGCGCTTTTGTACTTTTCTACCCATGAAGGAATTATGCAAGCGAACCTGCAAACGGGAGAGATCTTCCCCCTGCTCTCTGCCGCAGAGCTGGGGTATGAGGTCTACCATCTCCCGGAACGGGACAGCAGCAGCGGATATCCACTTCTCACCGCCTTGAAAAACGGCCGCTTGTATATCGAAACCGTCACGGTCACGGGAGAGAGCCGTTACTGTACCTTGACGCTGGACACCATGACTCTTGATCCGTATATACCCGCTTGGGAGGAGACCGCGCCCGAATCGTTCCTTGTTTACGACGGGACTGCCTACATGGTGAAGCAGGGCGTTGTTTATGCCACACCGTTGGATGGGGCTGACACCAAAATGGTCGCCCGTCTCCCCGATGGGCAGGCGTGTATCCTTGTTTCCTGTGATGGCAGGATCCTGTATGCGGAAACCGAAACTCATATTCTGATGATTGAGTTGGAAACAGGAAAGATTTATATTCCATAATGAAATAACCGCGAAAGGGGCGATCTTATGATCCGATATGAAATCAAAAAGCTACTTGGAAGCAAATTCATTCCCATATTCTTCATCCTCATGTTCGCCCTGAACCTACTGCTATCCTACTACGCCGCCCCACTTTCACGAGGTGAGCTGAACCTGCATTCCGAGCTGGATGCGGAGACCCAGGCTATTGTGGATGAAATGTACGCACGCTATGAGGCTGATCCCGAGACGTTCATGGAAGAATTCTCAAGCTGTCGGGCGTACTATCTGACATCCATCGAAATAACCTCTCTGGTGACCGAGAAGAACATGGAGGCCATGATGCGGGGCGAGGAGGGCAACTACACCATACAGGACTTCTGGCCCGAATATAATGATGAAATTCGAGCCAAGGTGGATCTTTATTTCAATACCTATCGGTATTTCTACCGCGTCAGCGGATACGTCACGGAGGAGTACCCCGCGCTTCTGAAGAGTGTGATCGACAACGCCAAGCTGTTTCAGGAGGAATACCTGGCCTACGGCATGAGCGCGGACAGCTACGAATACCGCTACCAGAGCGACGTGATCGACGTGTACTCCGTGAATAAGAATCTCCCCATCCGCTTTGAGGATCGCAAGGGCTGGGATATGTATTTCACCTATACCGATGGCAATATCTGTATGCTGTTGTTCATCCTCGTCCTCATCCCGGGACTTTTGCTGGACGAAAAAAAGAACGGCACCTTTCCCATTCTCCGCG
>JAFQOC010000612.1 GCA_017420845.1 Clostridia bacterium | reverse complement strand
GTGAAGATGCCCCGTCCCAGGCAGGAGGCAGGCGTCATGGTGCCCTGAAAGGCCGAGCGAAGGGATCGCAGAAACAATACTTGGTAGACGATGGGAAACAGCCAGATCATGCCGATGCCGTCAGTAGCGGGGTACGCAAGACCTGCCTCAAAGCAGGCGGCGGCCAGAGATACGGTGTATAGGAGAAAGAAAATGACGGTATTGACGGTGAGAGTCTTTTTCATGGGGATCTCCTTTCGGCGCAGATACATATGTTTAGTCAGCATTATACCATACATATTTGCATATGTCAATAAATTCATCCGTTTTCCCCTTGAAATTATGGTCTGCTCCCGGAACCGTCATGACCCGCAGGTTGACATACCTCCCTCTCAGGAAGGGCACGTAGGAAAAGGAGGGATCCAGCTCCCCGTATACGGCCAGGATCTCGGTTTGGGGGATCGCGGCAATGTACCCCTTGGTCTTATGAAAGTTAATCATAAGGGGCATATTGACCAGAATCATTTTTTGAAAGGTCACGCTACAGGCCGCCAGCTCCAGACCCTTGATGCACCCGTTGGAATTGCCGAAAAAGCTCAGCTCCGGTGCGCTGATCCCATTCTCCTCCAGGTATCGCTCCAGCACGCGCCTGTCGCTCTCAGCGTGGCTACTACTGTCATGGGGGTTGGCGGCGACCACAACACCGCAGCCATCCGCTTCATGGAGACGGCGCGCTATAGTCATATATTTGCTGTCGGGCTCGATCTCATCCGTCCCCAGTCCCGTCTTGATAAAGACAGTCCTGCGGCTTCCCCGCACAATGCCGTATTCGATTCCTTCGTTCCATACTTTGTAATCAAAAAGCATATCCGTATCCTGTTCAACTTCATTTTAGCATAAAGCCGCCCCAAACTTCATCGTCCGAGGCGGCTTGACGTATAGAACATCCGAAAGGATCCGCAGGTCAGTTCCCCTCGTTCTGCCCAATGACCATGTCCTGCCATTCCTTGCAAAGGGTCACGAAGCGGGCGTTCCACCCCGATACACGAACCGACAGGGTCTGATAGTCCTCGGGATGGGCCTGTGCCTCCCGCAGAATACCGGGATCAGCCACGTCGGGCTGGAGGAAGAAGCCGCCCTCGGCCACAAAGCCCCGGAGTATGGCCACCAGAGCCGAGAGTCCTTCCTCTCCCTTCACCGAGGAGGGGAGAAGCTTGCAATCCAAAGCCGCTCCCGTGACCATCTTCCGAAGGTCAGCGGCGCAGTAGGAGCGGATCATAGCGGTGACGCCCTCCTTGTCGGTGCCGGGCGTGGGAGATGCGTTGGCGGCCAAAACCTCCCCCTGCTTGCGGCCGTGGGGAGCGGCCAAGCGGTGAGGAGCCCATTCCAGCTGACGGCCGAAGGTGCTCACCCCCGCCGGGAATTTGTAGGGGCTCACCCCGTTATTCTCAGCGCAATAGTCTGCAAAGGCCGAAAGGATAGCGGCGGCGATTTCGTCGCACTCGGGATTATCGTTACCGTAGTAGGCATATCTGTTTTTTGCCAGCTGCCGCAGGGGCTCGTTCCCTTCCCAGTTGCTCCGCAGAACCGCCATCAGCTCGCCAAAGCCCAACCTCTTGTCCTCAAAGACCAGCTTTTTGATGGCGTACAGGCTGTTGACGGTATCGGCCAAACCGCCGATGTGGGGGGAGAATACATGGTACACGGGTCCTCCCTCCCCGTAGGAAAGCCCCTTTTCCACACATCCCTGCTCAAACAGGGAGATCACGGTACAGGGCGTCGTGGCGTACCATTCGAATACCCCCCGCTCTCCGTCCATGGTGCGGAAGATACCCAAGCGGCTCCGGGTAATACCCAGAACCGTCTGCCGCAGATCCGCCAGGTAGTCCGAAAGCAGGCTGTCGAAATCATCAAAGTAAAGATCCTCGGCGTAGCTACGGAGAGTGTTTTTCTGGAGAATAGCCAGCCCGTCGAAGGGGCAGTAGATGAAATTGGTCTTTCCCGGGATCTGCACCTCCCAGCAGCCGTCGTTGGCGAACTGTCTCGCCTCGGTAAGGGAGTAGCCGTAGCCTGTCAGAGCTTCCAGAATAAGATCCTCGTTATAGATGGCCAGCACACCGCCGCCGTGGCGCATGACCTCCGCCACACGGCGCAGAAGCCGCTCCTCGGTGCGTCCGCTGACACGGACGGTGGCGGGGAAATC
>JAFQOC010000611.1 GCA_017420845.1 Clostridia bacterium | reverse complement strand
TTCCCACCCTGGTGGACGTATCCGATCCGGCTCGTATCATTCACCGCACCTCTCCCGACGTGGACATGCCCGATTGGGCCGTGGGCGTGCCCGGGCAATTGCCCGGGCAACTGCCCGGATAAGTACTCGGGTAGTCCCTTTTTCAGAAGGGAATATGTAAATTTTTTTGAAATTTCTGAAAAACTATTGCAATTTCATAGAAAAAGTTATATTATATAGGTATGGTATATCATTCCGCCCGCGACAGGCGGAAGTCGGATGCGCAGACCCGCTTTGGGCGAGCGGATCGCGCCAATACAGCAGAACCCTACGGCAGAAATATTTGAAAATTCGGGAGGAAGAAACAATGACCTTTGAACACGATGATACCTATGAGTCCGGCGTAAATATTAAAGTAATCGGCGTCGGCGGCGGCGGAAACAACGCTGTCAACCGCATGATCTCCACCAACATCAAGGGCGTCGAGTTTGTTGCCATCAACACCGACCGCCAGGCTCTCCGCCATTCCGAGGCGTCTACCCAGCTTGTCATCGGCGAGAAGCTGACCAACGGTTTTGGCGCGGGCGCAAATCCCCAGATCGGCGCAAGAGCCGCTGAGGAGTCTATTGAAGAGATCAAGGCCCTGCTGGAGAACACCGACATGGTCTTTATCACCGCCGGTATGGGCGGCGGCACCGGCACGGGTGCGGCTCCCGTTGTGGCCCGTGTGGCTCATGAGATGGATATTCTCACCATCGGTATCGTGACCAAGCCCTTCGGCTTTGAGGGCAACCGCCGTATGGATCAGGCTCTGGCCGGTATTGCCGAGCTGAGCCAGTACGTGGACTCTCTGGTGGTCATCCCCAACGAGAGACTGAAGCAGGTGACCGATACCCGTATCACCCTGCAGAATGCCTTTGAGGTAGCCGACGGTGTCCTGGCCCGCGGTACCCAGAGCATTTCCGACCTCATCAACGTCTCCGGCTTCATCAACCTGGACTTCGCTGACGTATCCTCGGTCATGAAGAACGCAGGCCACGCTCACATGGGTGTTGGCTCCGCTACCGGTAAGGACAAGGCCGAGCTGGCCGCCAAGGCCGCTATCTCCAGCCCCCTGTTGGAGTCTTCCATCTCGGGTGCTCACGGCATCCTCATCAGCATCACCGTCTCTCCCGACGTTGGTCTGGAGGATGTGGACGTGGCTTCCAACCTCATCGCCAACGAGGCCGCTCCCGATGCCAACGTCATCTGGGGTGTCAACTTCGACAACGAGCTGGAGGATGAGATGCGGATCACCATCATCGCGACCGGCTTCTCCAACAACCAGGCCGAGCCCAAGAAGCCTGTAGATCCTCCCAAGCCCGAGCCCCGTCCCGAGAGAAAGCCCGAGCCCAAGAGAGAGAAGCCCCGCGCCTCCGCTGACGAGGAGCTGGACCGTCTGATGAAGGAGTTTGATACTCCCAGAAAGAAAAAGATCAGCCGCTGATTATAAGCCGCTGATAAACAGCCGCGAATTCTGATTCCAACATAATGAAAGACCGCAGATGCCGAATGGCGTTTGCGGTCTTTTCAGTTGCGGTGTAAGGATTCGGGGGAATCATTCAAATTGCAGTTTATCGGTGCGTTGGGTTGCGACCATGCAAGGGGGTTCTGGGGGCGAAGCCCCCAGAACCTACACAGGTGGCCGGCAGTGCCGAGGGCGGCCTTGAGCGCCTCGGCGCGCACCGGTAGGTGCAAGAAAATTGCTGTGAGCCAAGGGATTTTTGGAAAATCCCTTGTTCCGTGTGTTGCTCGTTATAGCCAATTTTCTTGCGGCTTCCGCCGCGCGTCGGGGCGCTCGCGGCCGCC
>JAFQOC010000610.1 GCA_017420845.1 Clostridia bacterium | reverse complement strand
GGCTCGTCGATGCCCTTGCGGATATTGGAGCCGTACTTCTGACGCATGGCCTCCAGAGGTCTCTGGATGCCGTCGTAAATGGAGGTGATGAGGCCGGGGCCCAGCTCCACAGACAGGGGGGCACCCGTAGACACCACGCGGTCGCCGCGGCCCAGACCGGCGGTCTCCTCGTAGACCTCAATGGAGGCGCGGTCGCCGTGCATCTCGATGATCTCACCGATCAGGCGAGCCTCGCCCACGCGCACCACGTCGAACATATTGGCATTCCGCATCCCCTCGGCAATGACCAGGGGACCGGATACCTTCAGAATTTTTCCTTCTACCATGTTAATTTACTCCTTAAACAGTATATCCGCGCCCACAGCCCGCTCCACGGCGGACTTGATGGCGGCCATGCCCGAGCCGTCGGATCCCGCTCTACCGGGGATGGAGATGACGGCAGGGAGGGGACTATCCTTATAGCGGGTGATGTCCTCGGAAATGACGCTTGCGTAATTCTCCACGATGAAGATGATGGCGTAGGTTTCGTCCTTGGCCAGAGTGTGGAGGATCCTCGCGGCGGTTTCAGGGTCGGGTGCCTCATGCACCGCAAAGCCGATGGCCATAAAGCCCATGACGCTGTCTCTCTCGCCGATGATACCGATCTTATACATAGCTCAACCGTACCCTTTCTCGCAGAAGGTTTGTGCCCAGACCTGCGTCCTTGGCGGCCAGCACGATGCGGATGTTCTTCACCGACGTCTCACAGCCAACAATGTAGCCGCCCATCACGGGAGCGCCAAAGGGAATTCGGGCTCCCTCACGGACCAGCTCCACGTACAGGTCGTCGCAGGCCTTTTCCACAGCCGACAGGGGACGGGGATCTCCCTCCACCCGAGCCAGACGGTAGTAGGCTGTAGGAGACAGGGCATTCCAGAGGCGAGCCTCTCCCTCGGCATAGGCCTTGGTGAAGAATCCTCGGTCCAGAGACCCGCCCGTAAGCAAAGCCTCGTCCAGGAAGGTCTCCCCTGCGGCTCCCATGCTCATGCGCAGGAGGCGGAGGGTGGTGAGGATATTGGTCAGGTCGATCTTGGCCTTGACCCAGGAGAGGAGGGTCTCGTCCCCCGCTGCCTCGGCGGCGGCCAGCATATCGGCGTAGCAGGCGTTGTCCAGCACCGCATCAATGTGGCGGGGGTCACCCGTGCGGTCGTAGGTATCCTTGGCCACGGGGATGGCGGCGGCCATGGCGGGGGAAAACGCCCGGTAGTTCCCTTCCCGCAGAGCCGTCTCCACGAGGTCGGCGGGAACCGTGCCGAAATCAAAGAGCATGTCCGAGGGAGAGATCCCGCGGATGGCGCACTTGATGGCGGCCTTGATATTGTTGCAGTCGTAGGGGTAGCGGAAATAACGGAACAGGGCAGGGTCGGGAACGGCGGCGTCCACCTCGTCAAAGGCCTGTTTCAAAAACGCCAACAGCATTCCTTCCCGGGCGACGCTGACGGTCTCCCCTACGGCACTCCCCGTAGCGGGCATACCCTCGGTCTCCTCGGCAGGCTTCAGCCCGTATTCGGCCAGTCGGTCCATGACCTCAGCGGCGGAGCGCGCCTCGATCAGCACCTCCATCCGCTCCCGTCCGATGAGACGGGACTCAATAGCCCTCATTCTTGCCGAGGCATAGATATATTCGGTCGGATTGATTCGTTTCATGTTTGATGACTCCCTTATGGGATAATGGGCGGTCTACGCCGCCATCAGGTCGCGTCCCCAAAGAGGATGCGATTGACCTTGGCTTCGGTCTCACGGCGATTCTCCGCCATGAGCATGGCCAGGGAGCAGTTGGTCTCCACGGGGCCTGCGCGAAGGATGAGACCTCCGTCAATGCTCGCCACGTCGGCGGCCAGGCGGAGCTTGGCGTGGACGGCAGCGGGGAGCCTTGAGCCCAGACCGCTGCGGAAGGCGGTCATGAGCTTTTCGCCGTAGGTGCTGCGGTCACGGCTGTTCAGCACCACCTCGTAGGTGTCGGGGGATATGTCCTCGCCGTACAGGCGCATGCTCTCCTCCTCCCCCTCCAGCTGACGCTTGAGGGCCGAGCGAAGCATTTTCTGGAGCAGATCCAGATACTGCTCGTTGTTCATGGTGCGCACCTGCTTTTCGGCGGCGGCGTAGGCCTCGTTCAGAATTGCGGCGCGAGCCTCCAGGATGGCGTTACGCTTAGCCATCGCCGCGGAAGATCTGGCGCGGACGATGAGTGCCTGGCACTCTCGGTCCCCCGCCTCCGTGAGCCTTTCCAGCTCAGCCTCGAGGGCCGCCCCGTGTTTCTCGCGAATGGCGGCGCACTCGTCGTCGGCCTTCGAGAGGATCTCACGGGCATCGGCTTCGGCATCGGCAATGATCTTGCCGGTTACTTTTTCCAGTCCGGTCATATCGGTTTCTATTTCCTTCCTTCAGTTTCCCCGTGTGATCAGAGCACCGAGAAGGGGCAGAGGAAGACCAGCATGATGGTAATGAGCAGGGAGAAGATGGCGTAGGTCTCCACCAGAGCGGCAGTGGTAATAGCCTGACCCAAGGAACCGGGACGCTTTCCGATGAGGTTGATGCCCGTAGCGGCCACGCGACCCTGGCGGATAGCGGACAGATAGCCGGCCAACGCGATGGGCAGAGCGGCCATGACAAAATAACCGCCCTGAGCGAAGGTGAGGTTCATGAGGTTATCGGGGTTGCCGAACAGACCCAGAGCCATGAGCATGAGGAAGGAGGCAACCAGGCCGTACACACCCTGGGTCATAGGCAGAGCCAGCAGGGGGAAGGCCTTACCGAAGAGGCCGGGCTGCTCGGACAGCAGGCCGGTTGCGGCCTCGCCAACGATACCAACACCCTTGGCGGAGCCCATACAGGGCAGAGCGACAGCCAAAGCCACACCCAGCAGAGCGAGGTTGGTGCCGGAGAACAGACCCTTCACCATCTCGGCCACGGTCTCACCCACAGCAGGGGTATTGGGAGCACCGGTGGTGGGCACATCGGCAGGAGGAGTGAGATCACCGGCCAGAGCGGTGACACAGCACATGGACGTAACGGCCAGAACGGCCAGGATGATCAGAGCGAGCTTTTTCAGAGAACGGATTTTCATGGTAGGTAACTCCTTACATATAATTCATTTAGAATGACGGGTTCAGTGAGCCTCAGGGGGCTCGGCATCCTCGACCGCGGTATCCTCGGCGGTGGAGTACTTGTCGCTGGGCAGGGCAGGGGCAAAGGGAACGCCGCCGTCCTCGTAAAACTTGCTGAAGAACTCCAGATATTGGAGACGGCAAGCATGGACGAAGGAGCCCAGCAGGTTGATAGCGATATTGAGGCCGTGTCCCACCAGCATGACAAAGACCAGCAGGATGAAGCCCGGAATGCTCACGCCGCCCAGGGTAGCCAGCAGGTTGAAGACCTGTGCCATGACTCCCGCGGCCAGACCCAACGCCAGAATACGGCTGTAAGAGAGGAGGTCGGAGGCGTAGCTGATGAGGTCATACAGACCCTTCAGACCGAAGAGCAGCTTGGCGAAGATATTCTTTTTATCCCGTCCATGGGTCAGGACAATGAGAGCGGCGCCTCCCACGGTCATCCACAGGCCCACGGTCTTGTTGACAAAGAGAACGCCCAGACCTGCAAAGAGGATCCAGTAGGAGCCGATGTCGAAGATGGCCGAGAAGACCTTGCCCTCCTTACAGAGAAGGCAGAACTTCACCGCCATACCGCCCACAATGTGGATCATACCCATGGCCAGAGAGATAATGAGAAAAGGGATGGGGTTGACCAAGGGGTTGAGGGACAGGGGCTCGCCATTGAGGGTGAGGGTCACACCGTTGAACCACGGGGCGGCGGCTTGGGCGGCCTCGGTGGATTCATAGCCCATGTAACTGGTCATGATGGCGTAGGGCAAGTCGCCGAACCATCCGCCGAACACGGCACCGAGGACTGTACAGGCGATGCCGCAGTAGCCGAACATGGTCAGCATCCGCTTCATGCCGGGACTAAGCTTGACCAGCTTGGGTCCCAGAAATCCGCCCAGCATGATGAGCAGACCATAGCCTACGTCGGCAAACATGAGGCCGAAGATCACGAAGTAGTAGATACTCATGATGAAGGTGGGATCGTAGGTACCGTACTTGGGGTAAGAGTACATGCCCACCACCCACTCGAAGTTGGTAGCAAAGCCGTTGTTCTTCAGAAGAACCGGCGGCTCCTCGCCGGGAGCGGGATCCTCCATGCCGTAGGCACAGGGGAGCTTGTCCAGGGCGGCGGATACCTTTTCCTCTCGATCGGCAGGCACCCAGCCCTCCAGCACGGCGCAGTGCTCGGTGGTGGCCAGCTTTTGCCGCTCACGGGCGGCGGTCAAGGTGGTCATCTCCATATCATAGAGCACCTGCAATTCGGGGAGGGAGTCGGAGAGCACCCTGAGACGGTCACCGTAGACCTGAAGCTGATTGTCCAGCTCGTCCAGGCGGCGGAGGCAGATGCGGTGGTTTTCCACCGCGGTTCCCTTCACGGGCAGACCCTTGAAGCTGCTTCGCACGAATCCGAGGCTTGCCAGCCCGCGAGCTACGGCATCGCTGTCCTCCTTGAGAAGGAGCACCGACACGTAGGCGGCCTTCTTGTCTCGGCAGATCTCCTCCACACCTGCGTGGAGAGAGGCCAACGCGTCCTCAGCCCGGGAAATGAGGGTATTGCCCGGCAGAGTACCCAGCCAGACCTCACAGAGGTCGGTCTCCACCCCCTCCAGGGGTTGGGTGTACTCCATCCAGGGTGTCAGGGAGCGGCACAGCGCCTCCAGACGGTTGTATTCATTCTGACAAGTCACTTGCCCGTCCCGTATCTCCAGCACCTCGGACACCATCGCCCGGGCATCTTCCATCCGCCCCGACGCGGAAAATTCCCTTGCGGAAACCGTAATGGGCTTTGTATTCCATGACCTTGTCTTGACCGTGTACGCGTCCAGTATGGGCAGGGCGGCGGTCACGTCGGCCACACGCCGTTCAGCCTCGGCGCGGTCTCTGTCGCTGTTGTAGCGCAGCAGAGTCCCACCGTCGGGCAGGTCGCCCAGGGGGACGGCTCGAAGCTCGGCGCACCTGAGACGCATCAGGCGGCGCACAAGCCTGTCCGCATCCCGGACCGAAGCCAGCACGGTCAGCTTTTTCATGACACTGACTGACATAGATATTTATCCTTTCTGGTTGAAGGTCTGGGATGGATCAGATATCGGTAAGCTCCCACTCGATGTGCTTGACGGCCTCCCGCATCTTCTCATGGGCAAGAGCGCGCATTTCCTCAATGTCCGCCTCCGCCTCCTCCCGACTCTGCAGGATCAGGGACTCTGCCCGCTCACGGACGGTATCGCGGCGACGGGCCAGCTGATCCTTTGTCTCCCGAATACGGCGCTCGGTCTCCTCGGCGCAGTCCCGCTCACAGGCCTCCACACGGGCGGCGGCCTCACTCACGGCGCGTTCACGGATGGCGTTAGCCTCGGCCTCGGCGGCCAGTACGCGGGTAATGGCTTCTTTGGACAAGAATTCCACCTTCTTTCTTTTTGCGAAACGTTCTTTTGCGAAAGGGCTTGAAAAAAGCCCTTTGATCTCGTTTTCGGTGGAAAATCGCCGTCGATCGGAACAATCTCCGCGGGACGGAATTCTCCAAGTTAATCACTTTTATATTTTACCACATTTCTCTATTTATTTCAAGAGCCTTTCGTGAATTTTCCAAACTTTTGCCTTTCGTGAATTTACCAAACTTTTGCCCGAGCTTTACCGTTTTTTTATCATTTTTTATCGAGGTATTTTCCCGACCTTTTTGGGGATCTTTCCCGGGATTTTTAATTCCGGGGCACTACCTCCCGCCGCACAGCGTCAGGGAGGGCAACCGCCAGACGTCCCGCCCCTCTCGGCTCACGGTCCCCATCTCCCCCCGTCGGGAGGTATAGGTCACGGTACGGTACACCGTCAGACGTTTGTCCGCGGAGGTCAAGGGCTCTGCTTTCATGGCACAGACCAGAAGACGGCGGTCAAAGCGGTATGCGGCCCGGGGGCCAAGAGCGGCATAGGCCTCGGTGGCTTGGGCATAGGGCACCTGATCGGCCCATTCCAAAAAGGCCTCTGCCATGGCCTCGTAGGCCGCGTTAAAGCGGGACATCGCCGAGGCGGCCTCCGCCTCCCATGTCAGGCAGGGATAAATGACGGTCACCTCCAGCACGGGCACCGCCCCTATCCGAAGTAAGCGGCGGTGGGTGATCTCGGTGACGGTGATGGGGACGGGGAGAGGGCAAGGAGACAGAATACGGAAGTGGGGGGACATGGAGGGCCTCCTTCGTAGAAATCAGGTAGTTAGGCGATTGCAAATGCTTCAAATTTGGGTTTATCGCTCTGCGCTAAACCCAAGTGAAATGCGCTTGCGCGCGTGAAATATGCGCTGAAGCGCATGTGAAATACTCGCAAGCGAGTGTGAAATTTGCCCTTCGGGCAAGTTGAGGTGCAGAACCTTC
>JAFQOC010000609.1 GCA_017420845.1 Clostridia bacterium | reverse complement strand
TGAAACCCGTAGGGTTTCTTCCGACACCCGACCGAAGGGAGGATTTCACACGCGAAGCGTATTTCACGCCGCAGGCATTTCACACGCGAAGCGTATTTCACTATTGCAGTTTATCGGAACGATAAACTGCAATTTGAATGCTTCCCCACCTCCATCTTCCCTCCCCTCCCCAAAAAACCCCGCCATCCGGAGACGGCGGGGCACACCGGGAAGGGGGCTCACGGCGTGAAAAGGAGAAAAAGAGAAAAACGCGGTTTGAATCAGACAGACTCGCCGTCCTCCACCAGATCCGAGAAGACAACGGTGTAATCCACGGTGATGGTCATGGTAACTCCCTCGATCATCAGAGTGTTGTAGACGTGATAGGTGTATTCCATAAGCTTGCCCTCCACGACGGTGGCCATAACACTGCCGCGGAATGTGCCGATCCTGGTTCCGTAGATGGCCTGATACTGCTCGTTCAGCTCGTTCTTGACCGAATCGCCCAGAACAAAGCGGTATCTGCCCCTCTCCTCGTCCAGAACCTCCCCGCCGGTGATATCCAGGGCGGTGATGTTCTCGGAATTCATGAGCTGACAAACCATGGTCTGAGCCTCAAAATCGGTCATGGAGGCGGAGTCGCTGTCAACCTTACTGCCGGTCTTTTCCTCGCGGACAGTGGTGTTCATCCTGCCGTTCTTGTAGCTGATGGTAATATCATACCCGTCCTGGGCGTACTGTACGGTAAACTCGACACCCCCGTGGTTCTTGAAAGTAATGTTCTGGACGGTGGTGGTCTTGTTGTCCTGACCGCTGTAGGACGCGGAGGCCTTGGTTGTGACCTTAAAGGCTCCGCTCTGGGCGGTCTCCCGGTCATGAAGCGCCGATATGAAATTTTCGATCATGCGCAGATCGTCGATCTCATTGAAATTGCTGATGTCGTAGGGCTCCTCCACGGTCGTGCTGTTGAGATTCTTGATATAGGACTCGGCCCGGATGGAGGGCACACGGGTATCAGCCCCCTCCTTCTCATCAAAGAGGAACTCCATGATCATCGACTGGGGGACGAGATCGGCGTCAGCGGTGCAGGTCATGCGGACGTCCTTCAAGGTATGCTCGGCATTGACGGCGGTCTCAATGCCCCTGAGGATGTGCCAGAAGGGCTTCATGCCCTCCTCGGTAAAGCCCTCGTAGGTGGCGGTCCAGGTACCGTCATCACCCCGGACGCAGGTCATGGTCTCACAGTAGCCCTCTCCCACCAGGAGATCGGGAACGTCCTCGACCTGGCTGTCACGGAAGGCCTCGTATTCCTCACGGGTAATGGGAGACTTGAGCCTGGTCTCCACCGTGTCCTCCTTGACGCGGGAAAACATCATGCCGTCCTTGTAGCCCTCATCCTGATAGGTAACGGTCTTCTCGCCGCCCGCCCAGACGGTCGTAACCGACTGTTCCAGGTAGGTGAACTCGTCGCCCTCCTCCACATAGATCGAGGTGCTCTCGTTGATCTGCTCGTAGGCCACCTCTCCGATATCCAGCTTGAGGGATATCTTCTGCTCGACGGTGACCGAGGAGGCCTGATCCGACTTTTCCTCAAAAAGCTCATAGAAGGCCACGGCCCGTACGGCCTCGTCCATGCGATTGAGACGGGCGGTCTCGGAGCAGGAGGTCAGAGGCAGAGCCAGGGCGGTAATCAGCAGGGATAACACAAGGAGTCTGGCAATCAGTTTTTTCATGTCGTTTGTTTCCTTTCGGGTTCATATTTCATGGATCAGCGTATGTGCTGAAATGCCTATACTGATAACGTACAATACGGGCCAAGCACGTCATAGGGGAACCGAATTCGTGTTCTTATCCGCAAAGGTACAGGACGCGATCAGCTCGTAGCGGTGATGCGCGGCGGTTTCGGTAGTGCCCTCGGCCACCAGACAGAAATCGTAGGCGATCAGCTTTCCTTCCGACAGAACCACGTCCAGATAGGCGGTAAGGCTCTTGAGGGAGCCTTTACGGGCGGCGAAATATTCCTTGTAGTCCTGCTCCAGACCCGCTCCCAGATAGAGGCGATACTTACCCGCCCGGGCGTCCGTTTCCTCAATGCGGATGACGTAGGCAGCGTAGAAGTCCCGCACCTCGATTTCCGAAAGAATAAGGTCTCGCAAATCGGTCTCGGTAGCGGCGTAAGAGTCGGACCACGCCTCCCCCGTGACGGTATTCGTCTCGGAGAAGGTGATGACGCCATCCTCATACGTATTCCGCATACGGTACAGCTCATCCTCAAAGCCGTAATTGCCCTTGGATTCGTAGGTAATCCCTTCACCAAAGGTATCAAATTCCATCTCCACGTCGTATCTCCAGACCGAGGCCGCCCCGTCCTCCGTGACGGTCTCCCGTGAGGTGTAATTATAGTATCCGCTGGGGGCATAGACACGGTTGTCCAGATAGAGGAGGTAATCATCCAGAACCGTCAGGTCCCCGATATCCTCGTATTCTGACAGATCCACGTCCCGGAAGCTGTCGGGAATCTCATACGCGTAGGTTTGATGGGTATTGACCGCGTAGGTGCGGTCTGTGGGGTTACCCTCCTCGTCAAAAAGGGTATAGGTCAAAAGAAAATCAACCGAGTCAAAAAGCAAAGCGGGTGTGGAGCGCACCTCCACCGTGGCGTCGGTCAGATAAATGTTGTCCCCCAACATGGAAAGATCGGCTCCGTATCCGTAGGCAAGATCTCCTAATCCCACGCCGTTCATTCCTCCAAAGGTGGCCGTGAAGGAGCCGTCCTCCGTCCGCTGACAGGTCACGGTACTGCACTCCCACGCATCGGGCGTCAGGAGAAGCTGCTCCACCATACCCAAATATTCGTTTACGTACTCATCGTAGGGCACAGCGGTTTTGGCGGCAATCTTTGCGCCATCATCGTTATAGGATCGGTATATGTAGCCATCGGCATACCCGCTGGCCGTGCTGTATTCGGTTTGCATGCCGTGATCGCCTCCATGCTGAACCCGGTAGCAGGATTCGTAGTGATCCATGCGTTCCCTCCGGTTCTGATCCCGGCTGATCTGGGTCTCGGTGTAGGTGATGCGCAGTCCATGGCCGTCCAACCTGGCGTTAACCTCCATTTCGGAGAAAACGGCAACGGACCGGGCGCTCTCCAGGCTTTGGGCGAGAATGTCGTACAGGGCATAGGCGCGTTCCTCTTCATCCAAGCGAGAGAGAGAGCCGGCTCCTCCTCCGGAGCAGGAAGGAATCACAGGAAGCATTGCCAAGAGCAGAAGAATAGCGAGAAGTCGTTTGCGCAAGGGTTTCATGGCAGATATCCTTTCAGTATGAGCGGAATGGCTGTCTTCCCGTGCATACAGTATAGCACAAAAACGCCAACAATGTGGAATCAAGGGATAATCGGTCGCATTTTGGGATAATCGGTATCCCTTCACTATATAAGACACCAAAAAAATGAAAATCTTACAGGTTCACATAAAAAACTTACCACATTTTTGTAAACTTGTTGTTAACAACCCGTGAACGCCCCCATATTTTTTCTCTCTTTTCGTCCGCCGCTTGGAAAGCCGCTTGGAACGCCGGCAATATCCTATGGAAGCCCTTGCATTTTCTTACAAAATGTGGTATAATAAAAAAGAATAGACCCATACCCCATATGGAATACAATTTGCATAAGGAGACCATCATGAAGCGTTACACCAAGCTGGCCGGACTGGCGGCACTGCTCTGCCTGCTCCTGCTTATCACCTTAGTCGCATGCGACACGGGCAACACCCCGGCAGAAACCACTGAGACCCCCACCGAGGCTCCCACCGAGGCCCCCACGGATGCCCCTACCGAGCCCCCCACAGAAAAGGAGACTGAACCCATGACCGAGCCCGAAACCACCGAGGCCCCCACTGAGGCGCCCACCGAGCCCGAGACCGAGCGTATCCCCGACGGCACCATTCCCTTCGTGCCGGATCATCCCGAAGAAATCGACGACTGGAAGGGTCTGTGGCTCTCCCAGTTTGACCTTCAGTCCATCTACTCCGCCGGCTCGGGTCAGCGTGCTGAGGCCGACTTCCGCAAGCGCATGGCACAGGTGCTGGACAATACCGTGAAGGACGGCTTCAACACCGTGGTGCTGCAGCTCCGTCCCAACGCCGACAGCATCTACCCCTCCGAGGTCTATCCTCCCAGCAAGTACGCCGTCGGCTCCTACGCAGGTGACTTCCAGTACGATCCCGTGGCCATCGTGGTAGAGCTGTGCAAGGAGAGAGGTCTGTCTGTTCACGGCTGGATCAACCCCATGCGCGGCATGACTGAGGACGAGATCAAGCAGGTGGACGACAAGTACCTCATCAAGCAGTGGTACAACGACAAGACCAAGAAGGGGGACTACATCGTCTTCGTCAACAAGAACTGGTACCTCAACATCGCCCATCCCGAGGTTCGCAAGCTCATCTGCGACGGCGCCGCCGAGATTTTGGCGCGCTACGAGATGGACGGCGTCCACATGGACGACTACTTCTACCCCACCACCGACGCCTCCTTTGACGCCAAGGCCTACAACGCCTACAAGAAGGACGGCGGGACCCTGGATCTGGCGAGCTGGCGCAAGGAGTGCCTGAGTCAGCTGGTGGCCGAGCTCTACGCCACGGTCAAGACCCACGACCTCCGCGCTCTCTTCGGCATTTCCCCCGCAGGTAACATCAACACCGTCATGAACAGCCACTACGCCGACGTCATGACCTGGTGCGCGAACCCCGGTTACATCGACTACATCATGCCCCAGGTCTACTTCGGCTTTGAACACGCCTCCTGGGCCTTCGACAAGACCTGCAAGATCTGGGAGGACATCATCGACACCGAGTACGTCACCCTCATCGTGGGCATGTCCTTCGGTAAGGCTCTGTCGGGCGTGGACAACTACGCGGGTGCCGCGGGCAAGGATGAGTGGACCCGCCACAAGGATATCATGGTCCGCTCTTTGAAGCACACCGAGACCCTGGAGCTCTGCAAGGGCGTTACCGTCTTCTGCTACCAGTACCTCTGGGATCGCGGAAACGGTTCCATCATCCCCGCCACCAAGCAGGAGCACGAGGCCTTCTCTGCCTACCTCAAGGAGGTTACCTGGGATAAGGATACCGCGGAGTAAACTCCGCATGGAGTAACCTCCGCATGGAGTAACCTCCGCATGGAGTAAACATCACCTATAATAATGGATGTAGCTATTCAGCCGATATGAAAAATTGCAGTTTATCGGTGAGTTTGAACATTCACATTCCGCTCGCACCTTGGCAGGGGTGCAGGGGGCGAAGCCCCCTGCACAAAAAAGCGAAGGGGGGCGGTGTCGGAGGGGCTTTTCTCCATGCCGCACCACGGACAAATGCTGCTTTAGCGGCATTTGTAAGCCGCAACAAGTAACTTTTGGCCAATGCCTGCTTTCGTGTTGCGGCGGCCCTCTGACGCGCACCGGTAGGTGCAAGAAAATTGCTGTGA
>JAFQOC010000054.1 GCA_017420845.1 Clostridia bacterium | reverse complement strand
GGCCGCAACACGAAACTTCGAATATTGGCCTGCCTTCGTGTTGCGGCTGCCGCCCCCGACACCCCCGGCCACCCTGGGTGTGGTGCTGGGGCTCCGCCCCTGCACCCCGCCTACCCGCAACCCAACGCACCGATAAACCCAAATTTGACAATTTCCAAAACATCCTCATTTTCTTTTTCAGAACAAAGCCGACTATCCCTCCCCGTCCCGAGCGCCTCCCTCCTCTGGCGGTGTCCCACCGTCAACCATGCCGAAGCCCAGCCCCACGTAGCTTAGTTCCTTCCCATAGGCAGCTACGTTCTCCTCGGACATGAGCGCCAACTGCTTTCTCTTGTTCTCCATACGATCCCTGTGGGAGAAAACCGTGGTCAGCAGGCGCAGGATCCAAAGGAGGGGCAAAAGGATCGGCCATTTCTTGAGAATGGGATGGCGGTTGCACATGGTTCCGTATGGGGGAAACAGCATGTGGCGCGTCCGCATCCTTTTGGCGGATCGGGCGCTCCCCGACAGGCGAAGGGCGTCGGACACGGCCCCTCGCTCCTCCCTGCCAAACACACCGTCGTCAAAAATTCTGTCGGTGAGGAAATCTGTCCGCCCGTCGCTCTCCCCGTCCCCGAACCAAACCTCGATCAGCCGTTGGATGTGACCAAAGAAGTCCCACAGCCCCAGCTTTTTCAGCTCTTTTTCCAGATAGGTCATATCCGGATGGGGATAAGCGCGGTGGAACACGTATAAGTCCACCACGTACTTCACCCCCGCCCCTTTGTCGCGGTAATGCTTGGCAAAGTGGGCAACCAGGTAGATGAGCTTGTCCTCGGCGGTCATATCGTGGCGGCGGGCACCCGGGGCGATGGGACGAGCGAAACGCCACCCATCTCCAAAGTAGGCATAGTAGTCCCGATTGTAGGAGGGGATGATCCGCTTATGAAGCTCAATGACCACGTGAGAAGGAAGCCTCCAGATGTATTCGTGGTCGCTCTCTGACAGCGGCGTTCCCTTTAGGCTTTCCATGACGGGGGTTATGCGGGGATAATCCTCCATGTGAATGAGAATATCCGCGTCCCCCATGATCCGCATTTCGGGGCGGGGGTACAGCGCCTTGAGAACGCTACCCTTCAAGGGCATATAGTCCACCCCCGTCCGATCAAGGAGGCGGCAAAGCTCTTCCACAGTCTCCTGTTGGCGGGCGCTGTAGGAAATGTAGGCGCAGGTGCGCTGAAAAAAGCTCTCTGCCATAGGATGGCTCATAAAGTCGGGATCGCACATGGCACCGTAGTAGATGAGGGGTAGAACCTGATGCCGCTCGGCCAAGGCGTAGGCGCGGCCAAAGTCGAAGTCTCCGGGCAGGACGGGCGGCGCCTCGGTCAGAGCGCTGCGGATCAGAGATAAAAAGCCTGCCTGAAAGTCGGTCATAGTCAACCTCCTTCAATGATTCTTGCGGGGAAACAGCTTTTCGGGAATCCGGTGCCATACGTAAACCGCCCGGGCACCCAAGGGGTGGAGAAAGCGGAGGGGGCACCAGAGGGCGCGGTATATCCTGTATCCCGGGCTACAGCCGGGACTGTCTACCGAAACTTCCTTGCGTCTACGGCAAAAATCCGTGACCCTGGCCACCACCTGCGTGGGAAGGATGCGCTCGGTCCACGTCTGGGCATCTCCATTGATAACCAGAATACCGTTG
>JAFQOC010000608.1 GCA_017420845.1 Clostridia bacterium | reverse complement strand
CTGCTTCATAGCATGAATAAACTGTGAATGCTATGTGCAACCATAACAAAAAACCAAGGTCAAATCAGCCGATTGACCTTGGTTTTTTGTTGCTCTTTTATAGGTGAAAAGTCAAATAATTCAATTTGACTCAGCCCCTTTTCTGCTTGCGGCTTGAAGGATTATGTCCTCCGCAGAGCGAGCTCCGACCGTGGGACGGTCAGCTCCGCGCATGGGGGCGGATCAGGGTCAGGGTCTCAATACGCTTGAGTCCAAGACCCTTCACAAAAGCGTCGGCGCGGGTCTCCAGCTCAGGCTGCTCCACCCAGGAGGGAGCGTGGGCGTCCCAGCCCAGGATGACCCTGTTGCCCACAACGGCGGCTTCCTCCCAGAAGACGGGATTGGGGTAGTGGCGGTGGGTACCCAGGCCCAGGAGGTTGTACTCCAGCGGGACCCCGCAGACCTTGGCTTCCCGACAAAGACGGCGCATTTCGGTGCGGTAGACAGACTCATCCCCGCGGAAGTTGAGGATATCGGGGTGGACCATGCAGGAGAAGGCGCCCGTGTTCAGTCCCTCGGCGCATTGATCCACGTAGTGGGAGAGCACAGCCTCGCTGTCGGTGGGAGCCCCCGTATAGGTGCCGCCCTTCTCAAAGTCCAGAAAATGCTGACCCATTACCAGATATTCGTAGGGATGGGGCTCCAGCAGGCGGAGCAGGTCGTCAAAGAGGGTGGGCAGGTACTCGGCCTCAAAGCCGACGTGGATATCGATCTCCCCGCGGTACTCCTCCTTGAGGGCGCAGAGAGTTTGCACGTAATCGGCGGTCTCATCGGGCTGCATCCGCATACCCGAGCGGAAGTCAGTATAGGGTTGAGGGACGTGGTCGGCAAAGCCGAAGATCTTGAAGCCCTCATTCAGAGCGGCCTCGATGTACCGCCGCTCGCCGGGCTCGGCGTGATTGCAGCGGTGGGTGTGGGCATGGTAATTGGTTTTCATAGGGATAGTATGCCTCGGTTTCTTTGAGTTTATGTGCATATACGCGGAGCTGTTCAGGAGATACAAGATATAAGGACGAGAGATGCGATACGGTCTTCCATATCTCGTATCTCTGTATCTTATCTTGTTTATCTCTTGCTCATATCCAGCTTGACCGCGCCCGTGGGCACCAGACGGTAGCCCTCCTCGGTTTCCTCCACGCGGCAGCCCTCCACGGGCAGGGCGTAGTCATAGCCGTTGTGGGTGTAGCGGAATTCGCCGTCCTCATAGGCGACCGTGGTATCGTGGGGGACGCCTACAGCGTAGGTCAGGATGCCGCAGCCCTCAAAGGAGATGCCTTTGGGGGAGAGGTAGATGAGGCCGTTGATCCCGTTTTCAAAGTACAGGATCACCTCCAGAGCCTGGCCGTGCTCCACGCAGGTAAAGCCCACGGGGCGGGCGGTGAACTCGGGGGTGAGGGCGCAGTCCTTTCCGTCCTTGCTCCAGATGCGGCCATCCACCATGGGGAGGTTATCGTAGACCGCGTCCCAGGCCTCGCAGGGGCGCTTGGTAAACCGCTCTACGTAGCGGTCGTCGAACTTGTTGAGATCGCGGATGAAGATCTTGTTGCCCTGCTGGAAGATGTTGACGCGGTAATTGGCGCAGCTGTACCACACCGAGCGGCAGACCTTGGCAGGGTCGGAGCCGTCGTGTCCCCAATCCTCATAAGCGGTCAGGGCGGTGGCGGGGGTGACGGTCATGCTCGCCCGCATATCCGCGCCGGTGTCCCCCAGCTTCTGGACGGTGAGCAGCCCCCTATCGCGGTACTGCGCGATCTTCTCGGCCTGCATACGGTAGCCCTTCCCGATCCAATCCCAGCCGAAGCTGTTCTCCTGACCTGTGG
>JAFQOC010000607.1 GCA_017420845.1 Clostridia bacterium | reverse complement strand
GATGAGGGTTACGCTACACCGCCTCTTCCGTCAGACAACAGACCGACAAACCCAAATTTGAAATATCATCATAAGGAGCAAAACCATGAAAAGATCCGAGATCGCCGAGCGCCAAAAGCTCGCCCTGGAATATTTTGAGAAAGCCCACATCACCCTCACCGAGGAGGAGAAGGCCAACATGGAGGTGGCCGACTTCGGCCTGGGCATGGTGGCTGACGTAGGCCTCCAGCTGGTGGTGTACGTCAACACCGACCGCGTCTGTGCCAAGGAGATGGTGCTTCTCCCCGGTCAGTGCTGTCCCGAGCACCGCCATATCCCCACGAACGGGCAGGACGGCAAGGAGGAGACCTTCCGTTGCCGTTATGGTAAGGTCTACCTCTACACCGACGCAAACCCCGCCGCCCGCGCCGAGGATATTTCCATCCCCCTCCCCAAGACCGACGTGACGGTCTTCACCGAGACAATCCTTGAGCCCGGTCAGCAGTACACCCTCATGCCCGGCACCCTCCATTGGTTCGTGGGTGGCCCCGAGGGCGCGGTCATCTCCGAGTTCTCCACCCACAGCACCGACGAGACCGACGTGTTCACCGATCCGAGGATCGTGCGCAGTCCCGAAATCGAGGAGTAAAAGAAGAGTAAAAGAAGAATTCAAATTGCAGTTTAGCGGTCGGTTGAAAAGCCTATGGTAGGGGCCGGCGCCCACGACGGCCCGTCACCAATCGACCAAAATATGTTGTCGAATCTATGTTTTTTGGGGGGCGTCGAAGGCGCCGCCCCCTACCGATGGTTTTTTAAAACACACCGATAACCCCAAATTTATATCCCACACAATAAAGGAGTCTACCATGCTCGTAAACCTCACCACCGTCCTGTCCGACGCGCAAAAAAATCACTACGCTGTTGGCCTTTTCAATACCACCGACACCGATATGCTGGAGGCGGTCATATCCGCCGCCGAGGAGTGCCGCTCCCCCGTCATCATCGGCACCGCCGAGGTGCTTCTCCCCAACGGTGAGCTGAAGCTCATCGCTCCCTCCATCCTCGCCGCCGCCAAGCGGGCATCCGTCCCCGTTGTGGTCCACTACGACCACGGCCTCACCTTCGGTCGTTGCATGGAGGCCCTGCAGCTGGGCTTTTCCAGCGTTATGTTCGACGGCTCGGCGGGAGCCTATGAGCAGAACATCGCCGATACCCGGGAGATCGTGAAGATCGCCCACGCCTTCGGGGCTACCGTGGAGGGGGAGATCGGCCACGTGGGGGAGGCCTCCGCCAATGATAACGATGCCACCGACCTCTACACCCGTGTGGACGAGGCCGAGGCCTACCTCAATGCCACGGGAGTGGATGCCCTCGCCGTGTCCATCGGTACCGCCCACGGCGCGTACAAGTCCAAGCCCAAGCTGGACTTTGACCGCCTCACCGACCTCCACGCCGCCCTTCCCGTTCCCCTGGTTCTCCACGGCGGCTCGGGACTGTCCGACGACGACTTCCGCCGTTCCATCGCCTGCGGTATTTCCAAGGTCAACATCTTCACCGACCTCTGCCTCGCGGGCAACGCCGCCATGGCCGACGGTCTGGCTGCTGGGGAGGCTTACCTTACCATCCGCAACCGCAAGGTGGAGTACATCAAGCGGGCGGTCATGGAGAAGATGAGGCTGTTCGGGTCTGTGGGGAAGGCGTAAGCTGAAATTTTTTTGAAAAAGTTTCGGAAAGGCTGTAATATTTCGGAATTTTCGGTGTCTATATAGGTGAACGGAAAAATAGTAACCCGAAAGGAGTCACGACCATGAAGAAAACAAGCAAGATTGTGTATTTCGCCACGGCTATTATTCTTTTGTCCCTATTCCTTCTTTTGCTCCCCGCCTGCTCTGGTGCCGAGCATACCGTACAGCTGCTGGACGGCTCGTATCTGGAATACCAAGGGGTGACGTATGTACGCGCCCGCTTTTCCGCCGCGTCCTCAGACGAGGAGGGACAAATGGAGCTGGATCGGTATATCAATTTCCCCTTCTCCAAGCATATGCTCTACCATTCCTATGGGGCGGACGCGCCCGTCTACATAGCGGAGGGGTACAGTCTGGATCGGTTTTCCCGGATCTACTTCCGCGAGGATTACGATCTGACCGTGCAGACCTATATTCTGGACGACACCGATACGGAATTCGTCTTTTCGGAGGTCTTTTCCCCCGTGGCATGGGACGAGACCATCGCGGAGGCGGGAGAATATGAGATGCTGTCCATCCGCTTGCAGGATCACCCCGAGATCCGCCTCCATATAGACTTGCGCTGTGTGGACGGCATATGGTATATGCACAATTTCGCGGAGATGTGGACGGTGTCGGAAGACTTTGTAGAGATCCTGACCGAGGCGGGACTGATCGGGGCAGAACCCGCGCCAACGGGTGATTCCTTCGAGGGGAAGGCGTAACTTTGAAAAAGTGCGGTTACCCCGTAATGAATGTCGTTTTTTTACGTCTATATAGGTGAAGCCCCCAAGTATATTGTAAAGGAGAACCACCATGAAAAAGACCGCTCTGTGCCTCGCCGTCCTTCTGCTCCTGGCCCTGTCGCTATCCTCTTGCCTGACTCCTCGTGTGACCTATGAGCCTGCCAACGGAAAAGATGGGATCGCGTCCGTGAAGATCTACTATGTGGAAAGTACCAATGGCTATGACGCGTGGAAGGATGCCCCGGATCTGGACGAGCTGGCTTCGGCATCCGTAGAGATTCCCGCGGACCGCCACGCCAAGCTGCTGATTGACTTGGAAAATTTGAAGTTTGAGGATTTTATTCTATTGGCTCCCGTTCCCTCCGATCCGAATTTTTATATATACGGTTATGTCCTCGCCATTACCTATGAGGACGGAGGCTATGAGTATATTACTCCTAACGGAATCCAAGTATGGGGTGAGAATGCAGATGACTTCGATCTCTCACATTTATCCTGTGATAACGAAGAGTGGCAAAAATTTATTGACAAGTATGCCCCCGACCTTGCACTGAGTACCTCTGCCGACGAAAGCACAACGATAACAGAACCGTCAAAAATCCTGCGCCGTGACCCCACGGCGCACTTTTTCTGCCCCTCGGTTGACAACTGCCCCCCAACTGTGCTATACTGAAACCCCAAAAATCCAACGCTCCGTTGGGTCAAAGTCGCTGACGGGTCGCTTCACATCCCCGCACTTTTGTGGTATCCTATGGGTACGGTACCGAAACCAATAGGCGATTGAAAAATGTTCAAATTTGGGTTTATCGGTGTGTTGGGGGAGCGGCCTCCGGCGGCCAAGAACCTTTTTGAAAAAAGGTTCTTGGATC
>JAFQOC010000606.1 GCA_017420845.1 Clostridia bacterium | reverse complement strand
GCACCGAGAAGGTGAGGATGCCGTTATCCAGATCCAGACCATAGCCGCCCGCGTGCATATTGCTGGCGATGCTGTGGAAGCCGCTCATATCCTTGGGAGTGGTGAAGATCACCTCCATTGTGAAGCCCGACTCCATCTCTCCATAATGGTTCTTGATATCACTGATGGAGTAGTTGCTATTGCCGTTGAATTCCATGGCAAGGCCGCTGTTGGTCTCGGTGATCTTGACCGTGCCCTTTTTCTTGACCTCGTAGCCGTTGGGGGAGAAGTCCTTGACCGTATCCCCCTCGGGACGGACATCCAATATATCGGCTGAAGGCATTTCTTCGGCGGCGAGTTTGCTTTCGTATTTCGCTTCGACGGTCAGAGGGGTTCCCTCGTCACCGAAGAGGTTGATCGGGGTAATGCGGACTGTGTAGGTGCCGGTCTCTTTCATGCCGTTGACCGTGACGGTGAGATTTTCGGGTGTATCCAACTTGAGAACGTCCGAGGAGACGGTACGGGTTTGGACAGAAGTATCGCCAAACAGAAGTTCAACGCGATAGCGGGAGGCCATGACCCCACAGGCATCCTTGGCTTGGGGGAGGGTCAGGGTGATCCCCGCGCTCTCCACCACGGCGGTTGCGGCGGCGTTTTCACCGAAGGCGGGAATATAGTCGGCTTCATCCTTGATGGGCATTTCGTGGACAAGGGCATGGACGAAGACGGGGAAATGGTCGGAAATATACTTTCCGTCGGGCTTCTCATCCACCACACGGTACTCCTTGACCGTCATATGGTCCTTGGTAACGAAAAAGTAGTCGATGGGGCGTTCCTTGGGGTCGTAGACGTCGTAGTCGCCGTAGCTGGGGTAGGTGGCGATGTCGTTGGCCTTCTCGGCCACCTTCTTGGAGTCAGCCACCACCTCGGATTCCAGCATCTTGAGGTAGGAGGCTGTACCCTCGTCGCAGTTGTAGTCACCGCCCGCGAAGACGGGATAGCCCATAGCCTCAAACCGCTCGATCTGGTTCCGGATCATCTCCACTTGAATCTTATTAACCTCCATGTCCATCCAATCCAGATGGGCGTTCATGTGGACGTAGCGGAAGCCCGTTTCTCTGTCCTCCAAAAGCGCCCACGTGCAGGTGCGGTTGGTATCCACCGTGGGGCCGTACTTGGAGGGGGTCTCAGGGGTCTGGGAGAGCCAGAAGGTGCCCCATTCCACAAGGTTGAATTTGTCCTCCTTGTAGAGAATGTAGGTAGCGAAGTAGCCGTTGGCGGCGTCCTGACCGCCTCCCGCGTCCACGCCCACGCGGGCGTAGCCCTTGGCCAGGAAGTTGCGCTTCAAAAGGTTAATCCAGCCGCCGCGGGCCTCCTGTACCCCGATGGAATCGGGGTCAAAGGACAGAAGCAGTGGGGCCATGAGACGGACGCGGGTGCCCGCCGTGGACTCATTGGCGTCCAGATTCATGGAGATGACCTTGACCTCCTGGGCAGGGCGTACGGTAGGAGGCCCGGGGGCAGGCTCATCACCGTCCGTGGTGTCTTCGGTAGCATCCTCGTTGGTGTCTGGATCAGTCACGTTGGGGAGTGTGGGTGTGTCGGTAGGCTCATCAGAGTCGTTTACGGTGGCGTCCGTGTTGTCACCGGAAGGCGTGCAGGCGGCGAAGGAACCTGCAAGCATAAGTATAGCCAGCAGGGCGCACAGAAATTTCAGTCTGACAGGCATGGTGTTTCTCCTTTGCTTTTTCCTTCATTATACTGAAAAATAAGTGATTCGTCAAGAGATTTCGGGCATTTTATGAGTCTGCTTTTTTCTTGAAACTTTTTTTTGAAAAAGTATTGCTTTTTTCTTTGGTTTGTGGTATAATATCATGCGTTTGAGAGATCCCTCGATCCTTAACGCTTCGTATACGGAGGTGTATCGAAGTGGTCATAACGGTCTCGACTCGAAATCGAGTGGCGAGTAATATCGCCCGTGGGTTCGAATCCCACCGCCTCCGCCAGTAAGAACCTAAAACGAACACTAGGCATTGCCTGTTGTTTGTCTTAGGTTCTTCTTTTTTTACTCTTTTACCCGTGAGGCTTATAGGTGCTTCCAAGTGCCGTTCTGTGCCCTCAGAATCGCCCGTATGGCTCGTTTCACACGATCCATATCTCGAGGATATCGAAGTTTTCCTTACGCCCCGTATAAACAAAACAGCCCCGACTTTCATCGGGACTGTTCCGTGTAGGCTTATGGAAAAAGATTTCGATCTTATCGTCATACATGACGATTTCCTTCACGATATAGTTAATGAGCATCTGTGCCTCCAAAGTCAAGGCCTCCTTGTAGTACATCTTGATTTCCTCGGCGGACACCCGTACCGCTTTCTTGCTTCGCTCAATAAGGATTTGACGGTCAAGTTCTTCCTGTCTCACCTCCAACTCCTTCAGACGCTTTGTTGTCGTATTGGTGATTACACCCCGCTCAATGGCCGCCATGACGTTCTCAATGGAGGTTTCGACTTGCCTCTGCTCGCGTAGCAGGACATTCAGCATGGAATGCTCCTTGATGTACCGTTCCTGTTCTTCAAGGAGTCCAGCTACGATCTGGTCAAGAGTCTTGGGCTTGGAAAGCTCGTCGATGATGGTGGACACAACCAGATTCTCAAGCTGATCCTTCCGCATCATGGACTTTTGGCATCCGTTGTGATTTTTGCGACCGTAGCATTTGTAGTAGCGCTTTTTAGCTCCTGTCTTGGATGTACCCGTTTCTGCGCTGATGGGCTGGCCACAGTATCCGCATTTGAGCTTATGACGGAGCAGGTAGACCACTTCCACACTTCGCTTGCCGTACTTGTTGGCGTTGATCTTGCTTCGCACGCGGTCGAAAATCTCCTGAGGCACGATCTGCGGATACATATTCTCAAACACCTCGTCCCCATGACGGTAGATGCCGGAATACTTCTCGTTCTTCAAAATGTTATAGACGGTATTTCTTGCGAAAGGCTTGCCACGGTTCAAAATTCCTCTTGCCGTCAAATTAGCGATAATGTCCTTTACATACACACCAAGCGAATACTGCTCGAAGATGTAACGCACAACCTCGGCGGTTTCCTCATCGATCACCACCTTCTTGTTTTCGATCTTGTAACCGTAGATTAGGAATCCGCCTGTGAAGTTGCCCTTCTGTCGCGTTTCGTTCATACCGCGTCGTACCTTTTGGGACAACTCGGCGGAGTAGTATTCGGCGTAACCCTCCAGCATGGATTCAAAGATGATCCCCTCGGGGGTATCGGGGATATGCTTGGTGGCGGATATGAGTTTTACACCATTGTCCTTCAAGGTCTTTTTGTGGATAGCGGTGGCGTATTTGTCTCTGGAAAAACGATCCAATTTGTAAACCAGAACGTAATTCCATTCGCGCTTGCTACTGTCCTTGATCATTCGCTGGAAGTTGGGACGAAGATCATTCGTGCCGGTCATAGCCCTGTCAATGTAGGTATCCAGAATCAGGATATCATGGGTTCGTGCGTAATCCTCACAAACGCGGAGCTGGCCTTCAATCGACTGCTCGGTTTGAGAATCACTGGAATAACGTGCGTAAATAACTGCTGTTTTCATTTCATTTTTCCTTTCATATTTGTCTTTAGATTTGTCTTTCGACGGGAGCGGACCAAACGGAACCGCCCAAAGAGGTCAAGGGAAACAGGCGAAAATATTGCATTTTGGTCGGTCTACTTTTGCTTTTCAGCGATATTTTCGACCCCTTGACCTCGACGGCGGTTCGTTTACGCTCCACAAAGGCGAAAGACATCTTTTCTCAATAGCCCAAAAACAGAATAGCACACCGAAATCTTAATGTCAACTTACGGGGCTGGTGGGTTTTGATTATCTACTGGATAAATCTTAATCGGAAACTGACGGCAGATCGTCGGGGCAAGCTGGATTTATTAAACAATGTCCCGCCACTCACGATTTTTCAGATTCCTTGCGGCAGATCAGCAGGGCGTGATTGCTCATACCCGTACAGCTTTCAGAAGAGACCATTTGATCGTACAGCGGTTCCAGCAGGGCAAACTGCTCGTCGGTCATATTGTTGACCACCGACATCATGGTTAAAAAATGAGTTCCCAAGTTTTTGATCTTTGCCAAACCATACTGTGCCGCAACAGCCTCTATGCGCTCAGGCATAGTGAAAAAGAATATACCCTCGTGAACATCATCCACGTATTGGTTTAGTACGAGCTCATTCGCACGCTCGTTTGGGTAATGCGCCCGCCATTCGTCATGAACACAGCACCCCGCATACTCACCCACACTGTTCAAGTAAGCAATCGCCACCACGCCGCCGTCACGGCATACCCGGCTACATTCAGCCATCACCTTATTCTGCTCGTCGGGGGGCAGATGGTAGACAGGCCCAAGACAGAGCACCACATCAAAGGTTCTGTCCGGGATCTCGGATAGATCCGTGGCATCTCCCACACGGCAGGAAACATTATTCAATCCCGCCTCGTGGATCTTACATTGGAAGATCTCAATATGCCCGGGAACAATGTCAATACCCACGTACTCACGGCACTTATCCGCATAGTACATGCCGTAATACCCCGTGGCACATCCCACCTCCAACACGCGGTCGGTCTTGGTAATAAAGCCCTCCAAATGCTGCTTAGTATAACGAAATTCTAAAGCGCCCGAACGGGACTTTTCGGCACGGCGGTTCTCCTTGGTGCCGTCACCGTACTTTTGCAGGATTCTTTCTTGGTTGGATGACATAGTTTTTCTCCTTTCAAACAAATAAAAAGCGGTACAGACCGAAACATATCGACCTGTACCGTTATATCCAATAATCCGTATATCCCGAAAGACTACACCGAAATTTGGGTATGACCATACAAGCCCGACGAAACACAGAGTTTCTTC
>JAFQOC010000605.1 GCA_017420845.1 Clostridia bacterium | reverse complement strand
GGGGTCTATAGCCGAGAAGGATCAATCCTTCTTCTTCCATACCGCCACAGCCGCGCCTGCCATCAGCAGAAGCGCCATACCGCCCAGAGCCGACTTACAGCCGCCCTTGGGGGCTTCGGTTTCGGAGTCGGCGGTGGTTCCGTTGCCCTCGGCGGGCTTGTCGGTGTCGGGGGTGGGATCGGCGGTGGGATCGGCGGTGGGAGCCTCGGTGATGGGCTCGGTGTCAGGCTCGGTGGGGGTCTCGGTGGGAGCCTCGGTTTCGGGAGCCTTGGCGGTCAGGGTCACGGGTTGGGTGTAGAAGGTGACCAAGGCATTGGATACTTTGCCCTCGTAGGTCAGCATATAGGTGACCTCGCCCTCGCCCGTTACGGTCAGCTTGCCGTCCTTGACCTCGGCGATATCCTCGCCCGCAAGGAAGATGATGCTCTTGTAGTTCTCGGCGGTGGTATCGTGGCTGTAGGTGGTGACCGACAGCTCCAGGGAGACCTCGGCACCCACCTCCACGGCGGCGGAGGTCACGGGATTATAGACGTTGCGGACGATACGGCGGAAGACGTTGGCGTTGTCACCCGTCAGACCCGAGTAGCCCCACAGGAAATGGCTCTTGTAGGTGTCCAGATTCCCGCGGAAGGTCCAGGGGTAGATGCTGATGCCTCTCTGGAGAGCGGCGCGGATGTCGTTTGCCTCAAAGCCGCCCGTGGAGGGGTTGAGGGTGGCGTTGTACTTGCCGATAAAGGTCATGGCCGAGCGGAACTCCGCCTCGGGGTCCAGACCGTTCATGTAGCCGCCGCAGAGAGCACCCACGCTCATCTCGGGGTAGTCCTTGCGCATGGCGGCCATGATGGGCTCGTTGAAGGTGATGACCGAGCACTGGTCGTACATATCGTACTTGTCCACGCACTCCTTAACGGCCTTCACAATGGCGGTCTTGCCCGACTTGATCTCAATGAAGAGCTGGCAGTCCTTGTCCTTGAAGGCCTCCAGATACTCGTTCAGGGTGGGAACGCGGCAATTCCTGTACTTGGCGTTGCTCTCGTAGCCACGGTTGACGTACAGCTCCTTGAGCTGGGCCAGAGTGGAGCCCTCCACCGAAATATCCTTGTTGCAGGTACGGCCCGTGGTGCCGTCGTGCATGACCACCACCTCGCCGTCCTTGGAGAGGTAGACGTCCAGCTCAATGACGTTGGCACCCTGCTCGAAGGCGAAGAGGGAGCCCTCCACCGTGTTCTCGGGGGCGTTGGCGGGGATACCGCGGTGACCGATATTCAGAGTCGCGCGGGTCACGGTGTTCTTTGCCAGCTTGTTGCAGGCGATATCCAGCAGAGCGTCGGTGGCGTCGGACACCACACCGATGGCACCCGACAGAAGGGCGTCGTACTGCTCGGTGGCGGTGGGCTCGTCGGCGGTCTTGACCCAGACGTTGACCTGACGGTTGTAGAGATACTGCACGGTGGCGGTATCGCAGAGGTTGGCGGGCAGGAGGGCCACGGTGCCGTTGTTGATCTTGATGGAGCGGCGGATGTCGAGACACTGCTCCTCGGTGAGGGTAGCGGCGTCCTTGTAGGTCTCGGTGTAGTCGATGACGGCGGTGACCTGGGGGAGGGCGGTGCGGAAGTCCTTGATGACGGTAGGATAGGAGGAGACCGCCATTACGTCGTATAACTTGGCGGCCTTGAGGTACTGGACCAGGGCGTCGGCGGTGGCCTTGTCGGCAAGGTAGAAGGCGGGGATGATCTTGTAGTCGTGGGCGGTGAAGATCTCCTCCATGGTGGCGAAGGCCTTACCCTCGGTATCCAGGGCCTTCAGATCGGCATTGACGCGGTACAGAGCCAGGGCGGGGAGGGTCTTGGCCCCCGTCATGGCATCCATCTCAGCCTTGGAGTTCACCTCACGGATCATGGAAACGTCACCCACGATGTTGGTCTGAGGCTGGGCTACGGTGATATTGCTCTTGGGCTTGTCGGCGGGGGCTACCACGGTGGCGCCGTCCACCTTCGCGTTGTTTGCTACCTCCTCGGGGGTGAGGGCGCGGTCATAGAAACGGATGGACTTGTAGACGGTGGAGAATTTTTTGGAGGCTTGGGCGTGACCGATGAAGAGATTGTCGGCGCCCATGGCGGTGTCGCAGGACACCTTGGCCACGATGGTGCCGTCCACGTAGATACAGCAGGAGCCGCCCACCTCGAAGGTGATGGCGATGACACCGTTGTCGATGAGGTCCAGGCCGTCGCCCACCATGGGACGGCTGGTGCCGGGCTTGCCCGCCCACTTGAACTCCAGGTTGTCGTTGGAGTTGCGGCGGAACAGGGCAAAGTTATCGTTTGCGGAGTTCATGAAGGTGTTGAAGTCTCCGCCGATGGAGGTGAAGTCCCCGAAGGCGATCTCCACGGTGAAGGCCTTGCCGTTGACCAGATCCACGATGGCCCGGGGGAAGTAGTGCTGGGCACCCTCGGCGGCGAGACCTGTTTCGGTGAAGTGGTTCTTGCTGTCTTTGGCGATGGGAAGATCATTGTCACCCACAGAGTCCTTCCAGACGGTGGCGTCGGGGGAGTTGCCCTCGCCCTTGTAGAGGGAGACAAGGCCGTCGGTGACGTAGGTGGCGGGGGCGTTCTCCTCGGCGGCGGGGAGGATGACGCCCGAGAGCAGAGTGGCGGCCAGCATCAGAGCGGCCAGGAGGAGAGAGAGAAAGCGTTTGGTTTTCATGGTGCGTTCCTTTCCGGATTGGAATTTGTTTTATTATAATTATTATATACGATCAGAAGTGAAGTGTCAAGAGGGACGGGGATTTCAGATATCACCACGTGAAATGCCAAATTCCGCTCCCTACGGTCTCGGTTTGCCCATCGGGCAGGTACACCGTGGCTATAGCTCCGGTGGGAACCGTTACGGTCAGATCCCCCTCGCCGTCTCGGTTTCGGAAGGATACCCCGATCCCGCCGCGGACGGTGGGCACCGTACCGCTGACCTCCCCAAGGCCGTCGGGGGCGATACGGAGGTCAAAGGTCTCATAGGCGGGGGAGGTGGGGGTTACGCCCAGAATGCCCGAGGCGATCATGTGGGCAGGGGCGGCGCCCCAGGGATGGGAGAGGGTCATGTTGGGCTTGTTTATGGTATTCCACGCCTCGGAGGTGACGGTAGCGCCCAGGGTATAGAGCATGTACGCCCAGGTGCGGGCACCCTCGGAGGCGTCGGTGTCCAGCATGAGACGGTTGGCCACGTCTCCGTGACCCGTACGGTAGAGCCCCTCCAGGAGGAAGAAGGCACCGTAGACGCTCATGCGGATCTTGCCGTCCTGCTCCAGGGCCTTGGCCATGGCGTTGGCCATGGTCTGATCCTCATAGACACCGCAGGCCAGACAAAAGGCGGTGGTGTGTTGGGCGGCGTGGTCGGAGGGGATGCCGTCCTCCCGCAGACCGTCCATGAACAGGCCGTCCACGGGATCGTAGAGCCGTCCGATCATGGTCTTGCGGAGAGTATTGGCACGGTGGCTGAATTCCAGCGCGTCGGCGTTTTTGCCCAGTACGGCGGCGATAGCGGCCATGTCGGCGTAGGCGCGGTGATTCAGGGCGTTGAAAACGGTGTTGTAGGGCACCGTCATTTCATAGCCGTCCCGCTCCGAGGGGGGCCAATCCACCAGCACGGCGTTGGTGGTGGACATACCGATCACGGGGGAGCGGATCAGCCCCGTTTCATCCAGACAATCGGTGAAAAGATTGGCCTTCAGGGTGTCGTACCACTCGTCGAGGAGGGAAGCGTCTCCCGTGGCCATATAGTCGGCGCGGGCGGCGAAGATAATCATGAGGAGGTAATCGGCGGGCCAGGTGCGGTGACCCAGGAGGTACTCCACCGTCAGTCGGGCGGGGGCAAAGCTGTCCTCCATGGCGTAGGCCGCCAGCATATTGATGAGGAGATCCCCCTCGTAGGCCCCCCGCTCACGGGATTGGGAATCTACGTAGATGTCCTGGGAGGTGACCTTCACCGTGTGCTTGGTCAGGTCAAAGAGGTCGCGCAGCAGGGTATTGTCCGAGGTGAGGGTCGAGGCGGTCTCGTCGAAGGGCTTGCGAAGCTCCAGCCCCCACACACCGTCGGCGGTGAGAGCCGCAGGGCAATTCTCAACGAGGACAAAGCGGAAGGCCATCATGGACAGGGTCTCGAGGGTCTGCTGCCCCTTCCGCAGAGTCCAGGTTTCGGTGTAGCGGTTGCCCGTATTCATGGGGCATTTTGGCAGTCCCTCGGGGGTGAGCTGCTCGCCGTAGGTCAGGGTGATGGGGGTATCACAGGGAGAGTCCACCGCTATCCGCAGACCGCCGATGATCTCGCGACCGAGATCCACCAGAAGGGAGCCGTCGGGGAGGGGGGTCACCGCTCTCGCGGGGGTGGCGTAACGGCTCACAGGCTCGGTTTCTTCGGGGAGGAGGGGGAGGCCGTCCATGAGAAGCCCTGTTTGGGTGGCGTGTTTCCACCGAGCGCCGCCGTCGCGCTCCGTGTCAAAGTCCGCTTCGGCGAAGCCAAAGGGGAAGGAGGGGGCGTGCATATTACAGGCGTGGGCGGTGAAGTAGTGGGTACCGATGGAGTTTTCCTTTCCGTATACGCCGTCGGCGTTCAGGGCCTGCCAGCCCTCGGTGTGTTCGGTGGAGAACAGGACGCGGGGCTCCCCGTCTCTGCCGTAGATGGTGACGGTGCAGGCAAAGCCTTTGTCGGACAGGGCGTAGCAGGCGGCGGACAGGCAGTTATTCCCTTCGCGGAGGAGGTCGGTGATATCAAAGGTCTGGGAGTAGATAACCGCGTTTCCGTCGGGGGTCTTGCCCAAGCGGAAGCCTCCCACGCCCACCTCTTTTCCGTTGACGTACAGGGTATAGGGAAACTGGCGGGCGGGTTCGGGATTGGTGCCCGCGGCGGTGACCAGCACGCGGTCGTATTTTTCGGTATCCGGGAGGGAGAACTCGCGGCGGAGCAGGGCAAAATCCCCCTCATCAGCCCAGATGCCGTGGGCGGGAGCCGGCTCAGGGGCGACCGTAAAGCCCAGAGGTGCGGAAAACCCGCTCCGGTTTCCGTGGGTGTCACGAATAGCCACGGACGCGTAGTACAGCACCCCGTCCTCCAATGCCTCGGACAGGCCGACGGGGCGCACCGCCGAGCCGACGGGGGAGGCGACCCAGCCCGAATCGTAGGCGTATACGCCCACCTCGGCATTTTCACGGCCTTGGGCGACTACTACACGGTAGGCGGCCTGCTCGGCGGGGGAGCGCCACCACAAGGCAAGGCGCTCTCTTCGGAGGCTGAAGGGGGCGGACAGGAGGTTGAGGCGAAGCTTTTCGGGGGTGAGCATGGCGGCACCTCACTTTCTTTTTCGTTGAGTATAGGATACCATATTCCGGGGAAAAAGTCAACCGCCGCGCTCCCAAAAAATCCCGCAAATATTTTGTAAATTTCCTCCT